>NZ_KV832514.1:0-70889 GCF_001837455.1 Streptococcus sp. HMSC068F04 | reverse complement strand
CTTGCCTTACCGCTTGGCTATACCCCAAAAGACTCTTATTATTCTACAGAAAAACTAGTGGGCTGTCAACACTTTTTTTAAACTTTTTTTCAAAAAAAGCAACCGGAAATACCGATTGCTAGGAGTTAGGAGATTTCATCATCTAAGCGAACTTAGATAGATGATATGAGGTCGCTTCAACCTCATATGAAAAAAGAAAAGTTTTAGGATGGTTTAATTATATGTTTTGCTAGAAATAAAGTCAAAGAATTTGACTCGCAAAATCCGAGTTAGGGTTAATAGTTATGATCCCCCTCCCTGACCCCTAGATAACAAACTTAGTTGATAGCTTTATTCATCATCCTGCGAAACCAAATGATGTCTAAAGGCATAAACAACAGCCTGAGTACGGTCATCGACATTAAGTTTTCCAAGGATATTAGACACGTGAGTTTTAACGGTCTTCAATGAAATAAATAGCTCATTAGCAATAGTTTGATTGTCATACCCCTTAGCCAGAAGGGCCAAGATATCACGTTCACGTGCCGTCAAGTCGTCGTGTAGGTCCGGATGACTATCATGGTATTTAATCTTATTGTCCACCTCAGTTTCGATAGCTTCTTCACCACGGTAAACCTTTCGGATACTATTGAGTATCTCTGCCGCACTGCTGGTTTTAAGCATATAGCCTTTGGCACCAGCTTCAATGACTGGGTAAATTTTTTCATTGTCCAAATAGCTAGTCAAAACCAAAATCTTGGCTTCAGGCCACTCTTTGAGCAATTCCAAAGTCGCTTGAACACCATCTAATTCAGGCATAACAAGGTCCATAACGACGACATCCGGACGCAGTTCCAAGGCAAGATCGACACCCTCTCGACCATTCCCTGCCTCTCCAACGACTTCTACATCTCCTTGGAGATTCAAGAAACTCTTAAGTCCCAAACGGACCATCTCATGGTCATCGACCAAAATCACATTAATCTTATTCGACATTGTCTTCTCCTCTTAATATCGGTACACGGACATCAATAGACGTCCCCTTACCTTTAGCTGATAGGAACTGCACAGTTCCTGCCATTTCATCGACACGCTCTTGGATATTTTTCAAGCCATAACTCATCTCGTCAGTCGACGCATTTAAGTCATAACCAACACCATTATCCAACATTTTCAATTGAATTTCCTGACTATTTTGATAGAGATAAACCTCTATCTGGCTAGCCTTGGCGTGTTTAAGGGTATTAGAGATAAACTCTTGGGCAATCCTAAAGAGATTATTTTCAATACGCTTGGGCACTTTCTTAACCATATCCTTGTAGACGACATGAATATTGGATTTATCGGTTAATTCCTTAAGGATCATCTGCAAGCCTTCTTGCAAGGTCTTGTTCTCAAGCTCTGTCGGGCGAAGATGCAAAAGCAAGACACGCATATCATTTTGAGCGTCCGTCAGCATAGCCTCAACCGCCTGGATTTGATTATGCAAATCTTCCTTACTTAGCTGATCCGCCATCTGAGATACACCAGATAAGATCATACTAGCCGCAAAAAGTTCCTGACTAACGGTATCGTGAAGGTCCCGAGCAATACGACCTCTCTCCTTCTTGATAATATCACGACTTTGTAGAGCTTGGGCATTCTCAGTTTTCTGCAAATCCTTAGTCAATTTACGCATCTTATGAGACAGACGCATCATATTCTTGTCTAACTCAATATCTCCCTGACGTTTGACTGGTTGATTATTGATAATGCGGCGCAAATCCTGATTGACTGAACGCATACTGTTATCATTGGCAATGGCCCAAAGAATATAAAGCAAAATGAGCAAACTCAGAACCACAAAAAACATGTTAAAAAGGAAGTGGAAGGCCTGAGACAGATTGCCGAAAACCAGTGAAAAGTTGAGGTTAAAGCTATCCATCACTACAAGGGTAACGCCAACCAAAACTACAACCGAGTAAATCAGGATTAAAAATAGGTACTGTTTCTTCATTTGCGACGTACCTCCACTGGTCCAGCTCCCACATTGAGAATCAATTTAACCGTCCGATGAGCATGCTCATACTCCGCCCCCTGCAAGGTCAAGCTTTCATAACGGAGGTCGTATTCATCTTCATTAAAGAAGGTGACAGAGCTATAGATTGCCGATATGTTGAGTTTAACGGAAACATCAATTGGTACCAAGATAGTCGTCGGTCCATAGAGTTTCTGCAAAATCACGACATTATCTCGCCCCGAAACAATAACCTGAGTCAAATCAATCACATCTGTCCCAAAGAAACGGATGATATTGATATCATCAAAGTCATAACGATCACTGACAGGTTCCATACGAGTCCCAATCCACTGATTTCGGACAGCCCGAGGATTCAAATTATCTTCTTTGAATTGAATGAGGGCATAGCGATTCTTTTTCTTAACCTGTGAGAAATGGTTTATCATGACATAGGCCACACCCACTAGGATAGCAAGTACCACATAGATATTCCACATGGAAACCAGAAAAAGTGAGATCAAACTGATGGTCAAGACAAAGTCACTCTTGGACTCCTTGTTAAAAAAGCGAACGGCCAACAAGGTCAAGACCAGAATGAAAATAAAACTGGTAATATCATTATTAAAGATGGTGATCAGACCCAGAGTCAAAAGCAGGGCTTCCACCACTAAGAAAAAATTAAATTTGGTCATAAGGACCTCTCAAATAAAAGTATACAGGCTTCATTCTATCAAATTTTAAGGCAATTGACAAAAAGACCCAGTTTGAACACCGACTAACCAAGATAGAAAAGGGGCAGCAGAATTCAAAAAAAGTGCCTCCATTATAGGAAACACTGTCTTTCATTCAAAAATCTTAATCGTCAGTTTCGTCCATCTTGCTATTTATGAGTTGCACCGTACTCCTGATTTCCTCCAGTATGACACGCTGCTCTGCCAACTCCTTCTCAATCTCAGCCAATTTTCTTTCAGTCTGACGACCTGACCGCACAAAAATATTATTGAGAGAACTAGTTAACAACCCCAGAGTGGCAATCCCACTAAACATAAGAACGACCGCAACGGCCTTACCTACCAATGTTCGAGGAACGATATCGCCATAACCTACCGTAGTAACCGTTGCTACAGACCACCAAATAGCATCAATAAAATTATGGTGCTCTACTCGGGCAATAATAGCACTACTGATAAGGATGATAATACTATTAACCGAAAGCAGAAAATAAAAGCCATTTCTGCGATTAATGCGATTGGAAATGTGCTTGAGCTTACTACTCAAACCAATTAAGCGGGAGAGTTTGGCCAAACGAGCAAAGCGTCCCACCCTTGAAAAACGAAGGAAGGTAAAGACTTCATTGTAGGGAATAATAGCCAACAAGTCCAAGACATGTGTTTTAACAAAAATTCGCTTACGAGGTGCCAAGGAGAAACGAATCGCATAATCAATGGCAAAGATGAGCGTTATAGACTGATCTATCACTCTGAAAGGTCGCCTTCCAATTGAAATTAAGCCAACTAAATCAAAGATAACCAAGCCAATGGAAATCAGGGCCAGGACCGTCATGACGATATCGTAGGTAATGATATACCTTCTCAGTTTTCTACGGTTTCTCATAGCGTCTCTCCTATATGTGATGTCTTCATTATAAAAAAATCTCTAACCCCTGGCAAGCAGGCTTTTTAAGCTATCGACAAGAAGTCTAGATAACAAAAAAGAGAGGTGAAATAACCTCTCTTTATTATGTCTCAATTATTAAAAACTATTGTTGGTCTGTGTGAGTAGCCTCTGTCGGTGTTTCAGTACTAGAGCTTGTGCTTTCAGTACTTGAGCTCGTCGATGACGAATGTGTCGTACTGCTTGAGCTTGACTGTAGGCTTGAACTTGCTGTTGCAACCGAAACATAGAGAATCACTGTACCATCAACACTTGTACCAGCTTGTGGATCTTGATAAAGGACCTCTGTACTGCTAGGAACCTTATCCTTGTCTAACTTAGCACCAGTATTATAGTCATGATACTCGATGCTACTACTTGAGATACTCTTACGATTCAAGGTTTGAACCGCTGTTGAAACCGTCAAACCAGTCACATCAGGCATGGTAACTGTCTTAGGAGTTGCCACACGGAACTTAATCTTAGCCTTACTATCCTTAGGATTGAAAGTCTTGTTTTTCCCTGGACTTTGAGATAGGATTTCTCCCTCTTCAGCACTGTCGTCTTCGACATGCTGAATATCAATTTGGTCCTCAGAAACGCCATAATTCGAAGTTAAATCCTCAATGGCATCCTTATAATTTTTACCTTTGTAGTCTTTCAACGCGAAACCTTTACTACCAGAAGAAACATAGATATCAATACTTGATCCTTCTTTTCGTGTGGTTCCAGCTGTAGGATCAGTCTTGATGACCTTGCCTGTACCGACAGAGTCATCTTCCATTTCCTTAACTTCTCCTACCTTAAATCCAGCACCCTCAATTTTAGTCTGAGCTGTGGACAACTCTTGACCGACCACGTTAGGCACCTGAGTACTATCAGGGTTGGTAAATACCAAATAGGCAAAAATGATAATCCCGATAAAGACCAACCCCAGGAATACCTTGAGTGATGTCGAGAAAAAGCTTTTCTTTTTTTTCTTCTTTTTATTCTTAGCTAATGTTGACTTTTTCCTTGGTTGCTTACTTACAGCTTGTTTTGACTCTGATGACTTGGCAGTTGCCTTTTTCTCAGAGCTTACTGACGGAACTGGAGTAACCTTAGGCAAAGTCTTAGTATCCGTCATGTCATCAAAGACTACCTTAGCATCACGGCTATGGCTAGGATATAAGCTAGTTACTAAATCTCGGCTCATTTCCAAAGTACTGTTATAACGATTATCAAGCTTTTTAGCTGTCGCTCGAATAACCACATTTTCCAATGCCTGAGGAACATTATGATTCTCAGCCAAGATTGATGGTAATGGTTTTTGGAAATGCTGAAGAGCGATGGTAACTGCACTATCACCATCATATGGAATATGCCCTGTCAACATTTCAAAGAGCATGATACCCATAGCATAGATATCACTTTGGATAGTTGCTTTAGATCCACGCGCCTGCTCTGGTGAGAGGTAGTGGACAGAACCCAACATAGAATTGGTTTGAGTCAGACTAGTCTCTGCAAAGGCAACCGCAATCCCGAAGTCTGTAACTTTGGCCCTACCGTCCTTAGTTAAAAGAACGTTTTGTGGCTTAAGGTCACGGTGGATAATACCCTTTTGATGGGCAAGAGTCATGGCAGAAAGAATCTCTCCCATAATACGCACAACATCTTGGTTAGAAAGTGGCGCATGGTCTTGAATATATTTCTTCAAGTCCGAACCATCCACGTACTCCATCACCAAGAACTGCTGGCCGTCTTCTTCGCCAATGTCTCGGATTGCAACGATATTGGGATGACTGAGTTCTGCCATGGCACGTGCTTCACGCTGGAAACGTGCCACAGCTACCTGATCGGTTTGATAATTAGTACGAAGCACCTTAATGGCCACTTTCTCATTATCCAAGATCAGGTCATTAGCCAGATAAACATCCGCCATACCACCACGTCCGATAGCTTTAAGGATTCGATAACGTCCAGCAAACAATTTGCCAACTTGGATCATTATCCTTCCTCACTTTCTACTTTAACGAGGGCAACGGTAATATTGTCAAAACCACCTGCCTCATTTGCAGCGGCTACTAGACGACTGGTTTTTTCTTCAAGGAAACCAGGACTGTTAACAATATGAACAATCTGTTCGGTTGAAATCATGTTAGTTAGGCCGTCTGAATTAGCCAGAATATAGTCTCCTGGTTCCAATTGTTGGACACCAAGATCAGCTTCAATTGGAGCGGCCTGCCCTACAGATTGTGTAATAATATTACGTTGTGGATGAACAGCTGCTTCCTCTTTTGTCAATTGACCAGCCTTAATCAGAGCATTGACCAAAGAGTGGTCATTCGTCAATTGCTTATACTCACCATTACGGATAAGGGCAATACGTGAATCTCCAACATGAGCAAAAATCACAGCGTTATCAACAAAGGCAAGAACCTCAATAGTTGTTCCCATTCCCTTATATTCTTCGTTTTGGCCAAGTTCATAGATTTTACGATTTTCTGCATCAATGGCAGCAATCATCCAGTCACGAATTTGACTCAACTCACGAAAATCAGTGTTAATCCAGTCACGACCAAGGTCAGTCACTGACATCTCACTGGCAATATTTCCAGCACGGTGTCCACCCATTCCATCTGCAACAACGACAAGGGTAACACCAGCTTGGTTGACAAATTTATTAACAAAATCTTGGTTGTTTGACCGTTTTTGGCCAATGTCCGTTAATAATGATATTTCCATAGTTTTCTTTCTGACTTGCGTCAGCATTTCCTCCTCTGCAACCCTAAGCTTTTTTACGCAACTGTGCGATGAAAAAACCATCAGTTAGATACTGTTCGGGGGTAATTGCCAAACAGCCATTGACCACGATGTCTTTACATGGATGGTCTAAGGCAACTTGCTCAAAATCAGGATGGCTCTCAAGAAAGGCTTGAATCACCTCTTGATTTTCTTCTGCTATGATGGTGCAAGTACTATATGTTATTATACCACCTTTTCGTAGGGTTTGACAAACGCTGGATAGGATATCCAACTGCACAGCCTTAAGGGACTCAAAGTCTTGGAGGTCCTTGTTATATTTGATGTCAGGTTTCCGACGAATGAGTCCAATCCCTGAACAAGGAGCATCCACTAAAATCTTGTCAAAACTATCAGCCGGAAAGACTTGATGTACCTGACTAGCATCCAATTTCTGTGTCTTAACCTTATCAGCTAGGCCAAGACGCTGTGCATTTTCTTCGATAAGGGCAAGCTTATGATCATAGAGGTCAAGCGCCGTCACATGTCCACTCGTCAAATAAGAGGCCATATGTACCGTCTTACCACCAGGTGCCGCACAGGCATCCAGGATTTCTTCCTCACCTAGAATCCCTAAAGTTGGTGCAACCAGTTGACTGGTCTCATCCTGAATGGTCAATAATCCCTCTTTAAAATAATCTGTCCCAGCAAAGTAACCTGAAGACTTAACAAGCCCGACTGGTGATAGGACTGAACGATCAGCCCCAGTGGTCTCCGCTATCTCTTTCAAACGTGACGCATCCGTTACACGCACACTAGCCTTATTTCTCACAAAGAGGCTTTGGAAAATAGCAAGGGCACGGTCTTCCCCGTACTGGTCGATAAGTTTTTTAACCAACCATACAGGTAGAGAATACTGAACGGAATAGCGTTTATTGACACGTTTAATCTTGCTTGGATCTGGCAAAGGCTGGCTAGATAGTTTACGAAGAACCGCATTTACCAGCTTCTCGGCACCCTTTTTATTGCCACGATTTTTGGCAATAGCAACAGCATCGTTAACTACTGCATGGGCTGGAATCTTATCTAAATAGGCTAGCTGATAGAGACTTAAGAGCAAGAGGTCATAAACCCAAGGTTCAAGCTTATCACGGTCCTCAATAACATGGGCTAGAATCCACTCCAAAGTAATCTTATGAGCCACGGTCCCATAGACAATCTCCGTCACTAAGGCCTTGTCCTTATCTGTCAGCTGCGACTTGCTCAGATGTGCATTGAGAGCAATATTTGAGTAAGCCCCTTCCTGGAAGACTTCTTCTAAGACTGCAAGTGCCTGTCCACGAGCTGTTTTTTTCCAATCATTGGCCAAATGCATCACCTACTTCAAGATTGCGTCCGACCCCATTAAGGAAATCAGCAATAGCCATACGAGGTTTTCCAGCAGGTTGAACTGTCTTAAGCGAAATAGCTCCTTGGCCAGTCGCAACTACCAAACTCTTCTTGGTTTTTTCAATAATATGACCAGCCTGTCCTTGACCTTCTGCCAAATCCGCTTCATAAATTTTGAAACGTTTGCCATCAAGCAAGGTATGGGCCACAGGCCATGGGTACATACCACGGATTTGATTGAAGATGTCACGAGCCGGCTTATTCCAATCAAGGCGCTCCTCTTCTGGGCTAATATTTGGCGAAAACGTTACCTGACTAGCATCTTGAGGAACAGGCTTGATTTCTCCAGCGATATAGGCAGGCAAAGTTTCAAGCAAGAGGTCACGACCCAAGACTGCCAATTTTTCAAACATGGTACCAACATTATCCTCGTCAAGAATTGGCAAGGCCTTTTGGCTAACCATGTCACCAGCATCCATTTCCTTGACCATCTCCATAATCGTCACACCTGCTTCTGCATCACCATTAATAATGGCATAGTGGATAGGTGCCCCACCACGGTATTTGGGCAAGAGTGAAGCGTGGACATTCACTGCAAAATCCATGCTATCAAGCAACTTGCTTGGCAAGAATTGTCCATAAGCCGCAGTAACAATTCCATCAGCACCAATTGACATAAGTTGCGCCATTTCTTCAGAACCTGACAACTTTTCAGGTTGATAAATTGGCAAGTCATGCGCCAAAGCTACTTCCTTGACTGGTGTCATGCGGATTTCTTTTTTACGGCCGACAGCACGGTCTGGTTGTGTCACCACAGCGACAATATCATAACGCTCATCGGTCAAAAGTCCTTCCAGCACTGTCGCTGAAAAGGCAGGCGTTCCCATAAATACTAATTTTGTCATATTCTTCCTTTTCTAGATTAGGTAAAATTCTGAGGTTCGTGATCAATAATCAAACGCAGGTCCTTGTTTTCAGGTTCCTGAGTCATGTCAAGGACCCTATTAAGCGTTTCTTCCAAGTTATCCTCAAAACGGTATTTGATAATAATCTGATAATGATAAAGGTTATGTGTTCGGGCAATTGGCTTAGGCGTAGGCCCTAGGAAGGTCACCTTGTCTGACAGGTGCTCTCTTAAATAAGCCATAACCTCATAGCTCTTGCGAACCACAAACTCTTCATCCTTGTGAGAAAGCGTAATTCCTACCGTATAGAAATAAGGCGGATAGGCCAACTGACGTCGAATCCCCATTTCATAGGCGTAGAAACCTTCATAATCCTGTTGCTGTGCAAACCGAATGGCATAATGACTAGGATTATAGGTTTGAATAATAACTTTCCCTTCCTTATCAGCACGACCAGCACGACCGGCCACCTGAGTCAAGAGTTGGAAGGTACGCTCAGCTGAACGAAAATCTGGTAAATTTAGCGACGTATCTGCATTCAAGACCCCTACCAAGGTAACATTTGGAAAATCCAAGCCCTTGGCAATCATCTGGGTTCCGAGCAAAATGTCGGCCTTACCACTTCCAAAGGCCTCCAAGAGTTTCTCGTGAGCCCCTTTCTTGCGTGTCGTATCAACATCCATACGAATCACTTTGGCTTCTGGCAAGAGTTCCGTCAATTGGTCATAAGCCTTCTGTGTCCCAGTCCCATAATAGCGAATCTGACGGCTCTGACAGTTAGGGCAGACATGTGGTATCGCTTTTTGAAAATCACAATAGTGACAATTCATGGTCTTGGTATCCATGTGCAAGGTCAATGAAATATCACAGTTGGGACAGTCATCCACATAGCCACAGTCACGACACATGACAAAAGAGGAATAGCCACGACGGTTTAACATCAACACGACTTGTTCCTTACGTGCCAAACGTTCTCGGATTTTCTCCAAAAGAGGTGGCGTAAAATCACTCGCCTCTTGACGGCCCACAAAGTCCTTAAAGTCCACCACTTCCACCTGAGGAATTTTAGCATTAGGATTAGCCCTCTGAGTCAACTCAAGAAAATGGTAAACCCCTTTCTGAGCTCTCGCCCGTGTCTCAATAGACGGTGTTGCTGACCCAAGGACAAGCACGGCTCCATGACTCTTAGCCCTAAGCAGGGCTACATCTCTAGCATGGTAGCGAGGATTAGACTCCTGCTTATAAGTAGCCTCATGTTCCTCATCGATAATGATCGCGCCGATATTGTCCAAGGGAGCAAAGACAGCCGAACGCGCTCCTACGACAACCTTGGCCTGTCCTGACCTAACCTTTCGCCACTCGTCAAATTTCTCACCGTCTGACAAGCCTGAATGCATGATGGCCACCAAGTCACCAAACCGTGAAATGAAACGATTGGTCATTTGGGGCGTCAGGGAAATCTCTGGTACCAAGACAATAGCCGTTTTCCCCATAGCCAAGGTCCTCTCGATAAGATGCAGATAGACCTCTGTCTTACCTGATCCCGTTACCCCTTCCAATAAGAAAGGTTTGCCACCTTGTCCGATTTGGCGCATCATTTCTTCAACAGCATGCGCCTGTTGAACATTAAGCTCAAGAAAATCCGTCTTCTCTACCTTTTCAAAGTAGCTGTCGGCACGATTGACCTCAACTTCAGTGATGACCAAGGCACCAGCTTCAATGAAAAACTTAACCACATCTCGTGAAAAAAGCTTGTGAAGATCTGCCACCTTCCCTGCCTCACTCTTCTCTAGCAAGAAGTCTCGTAGTTCTATACGCCTCTTAGCCCGCTGCGAAATAGCCAAAGTCTCAAGAATGCCCTTTTGAACACTATAGTGCTTCTCAGTCTTGATGTTCTGCTTATCCTTAGCAAGGTAATCAACCGTTACACGTCCAGACTGGACCAGACGAGGAATGGCTTGACGCTGCTCCTCTGACAACTGCGAGAAAAGAACATGATTCTGCCCCTGAAGAAAAGTCTGTTTATCCTCTTCACCCAGTTTATCAGTCGCCATGATAACCTTATCGTACTGAGAATTAAGGAGACCAGGTAGCATTGACTTCAAGATAGAAATCTTATAGGAAAAGACCGTATGTCGCATCTGATCAGCCAAATCCAGTTGATCCTGATTAAGGACTGGCTCATAATCTAAAAGCTCAGCGATAGGTTTTAATTCAGGAAAGTCTCTTAAGTTCTCCTGCTCTTCGAAGCCAATAACAAAACCTTGCAATAGACGATTTCCTTTACCGAAAGGCACATGCACTCGCATACCAATGGCAATTTGACCTTGCATGGCTTCAGGGATAAGGTAACTATAAGGCCTGTCCGTCTGCATCAGAGGAACGTCTACAATAATTTGTGCTACTAAAACCATAAATTTCCTCCTGTCACTTCCTTAAGACCAGTATCTTTAAAGCTCAAGAAAAGCTGAGCTCTTGATTATCGTCATAAAGAAGGAAGCTGAGACACTATGCCTCAGCTCCCCCTCTCCTCATAAACCAAAGCATGACTTTGATTTTAGATTTTATCGCCTTCTTCTTTTTCTTTAGCGATTTGTTCTTTGATTTTACGTTCTTCTTCCTCAGCAGCAAGACGTGCTTGGATCACTTTCAAACGTGCCAATTCACGTTTAGATTCTGGATCTGGGTGAATAGTCACATTACCAGTTTCAATTTCTTCAAGGGCTTGAAGAGTTGGTTTTACTGACGTAAACTCTTGAGTTGGTTCAGCACCAGCGGCCAATTCATGGGCACGTTTGGCTTGCAAAATAACCAATGAATATTTTGAAGGCACTTTATCCAAAAGTTTGTCAATAGAGGGTTTCAACATCATAATTCTATACCTATTTCTAATTTATTTATCTGATAATTTCTTTTCAGAAATCATATTACGATAGCGGCCAATCACACGGTCAACTCGGAAGTGTTCTGCTTCAATGACACGTTTGACACGCTCAGCAGCCAAAGGCACTTCGTCATTAACAATGGCATAATCGTATTCGCTCATAAGAGCAATTTCTTCACGCGCACGCTCGATTCGTTGAGCAATAACTTCCTCAGAATCTGTCCCACGACCAATCAAACGTTCTTGAAGCTCGTTCAAATCCGGTGGTGTCAAAAAGATGAAGACAGCATCTGGGACCTTTTTCTTAACCTGAAGGGCACCTTGAACCTCGATTTCAAGGAAAACATCAATACCTTTATCCAAGGTTTCATTAACATAAGTCAAAGGTGTTCCGTAGTAGTTACCCACATACTCAGCATATTCCAACATTTGACCCTTACGAATAAGCTCTTCAAATTCCTCACGCGAACGGAAGAAATAATCCTTTCCATCAACTTCACCAGGACGTTGAGCACGTGTGGTCATTGATACTGAGTATTCAAATTTATGGTCAGGTGTTGAAAAAATCTCCTGACGAACAGTTCCTTTTCCGACACCAGAAGGCCCTGAAAAAACAATCAAAAGTCCACGTTCAGACATGTCTTCTCCTTAAACTAAGATTAAAAATCTTCTTATGACTCACCTTAAAAAAGAGAAAACAATCATCTCTTTTTTTGGCTTAGGGGTTGTTCAGTGATTAAGTTACAGCTCACTTTTCAGAGCATGCGTTTTTCCTTACTATTTTACCAATAAAAGCGACTTTTTTCAAGGTGAGGACACCATTAAAAAGAGTGAATTCCTTTTCTCAGTACTCACTCTTTTTTAAATACTCTTTTAAACCAAACCAGTCAAGAGACCTTGCATGAATTCTTCTGAATGGAACTCACCAATATCATCAATTTTCTCACCAAAACCAATTAACTTAACTGGAATATCCAACTCTTGGCGAATGGCTAGAACCACACCACCCTTGGCACTACCGTCCAACTTAGTCAAGACAAGACCTGTAAGAGGTGTAATTTTTGAAAATTCCTTAGCCTGACTAAGGGCATTTTGACCTGTTGAGGCATCCAAGGCCAAGAGGGTTTCATGAGGTGCTTCTGGAACCACACGCTTGATAATACGACCAATCTTTTCAAGCTCTGCCATAAGATTATCTTTATTTTGCAAACGCCCCGCAGTATCGATCATAAGAACGTCGACTCCCTCAGCAAGGGCCTTTTCCATACCGTCAAAGACCACTGAAGCTGGGTCAGCCTTCTCAGCACCAGTCACTACTGGCACATCAACACGACGCCCCCACTCAACCAACTGAGCGACAGCTCCCGCACGGAAGGTATCAGCAGCTACCAACATAACTTTTTTGCCTTCTTGTTTATATTTATGAGCCAACTTACCGATAGACGTTGTCTTACCAACACCGTTGACACCAACGAAAAGCATGACTGTCAAACCATCTTGGAAATTAATCTGCTCCTTGTAGACATCATCCTTCTCGTAGATATCCACAAGTTTTTCGATAATCAAGCGTTGCAAATCCTCAGTCTTTTTGACATTTTCAAGGCGAGCTTCATAGCGCAAATCTTCCGTTAATTGCGTTGCAACATTAACCCCAACATCGGAAAGAATCAGCATTTCTTCCAATTCTTCGAAGAACTCCTCATCAACTCGACGGAAATTCGCAAAGAATTCATTCAAGCGAGCAGCAAAACCTGTACGTGTCTTCTTAAGGGTACGATTGTATTTTTCTTGTTCTGTTTCAGTTTTTGAAGCCTGAACTTCTTCAGGTTTTTCCTCAACTTTACGAGTTTGAACAGCCTCAAAAGTGACCGTTTCACCTTTTTCTGCAGCAGCAGCTACCTGAGCCTTTTTAGCATAGTAATCAGCCATGACATCTGCGAAGTGGTTATCCACAGCGACTTGGCTTTCTTCTGACTCTGATACGCCCTCTGCTTCACTTGACGCCTGATCATCAACAGATAGGTCCTCATAAGACGCTACTTCACTTTCTTCTGTTACAGTAGATTCGCTTTCCTCAACAGATTCTGTAGACAAAATCTCTTCTACTTGAGTCGCTGACTCACTGAGCTGTTCTGCTTGACTTTCACTTGTCCCTTCACTTGTTGACAAGTCTTGATTATCAAGAGCCTCAGTTTCTGAAATTTCCTGATTTGCTACAGTCTCCTGTGACTGGTTTTCCTCTTGTCCAAATAATCGATCAAATAGACCCATTTGGTTCTCCTTATTTCTCTAGAATATACTTGTGGATGGCCTCAGCCACTCCAGATTCCTCATTAGTTTTTGTCGTTACTGCCTTGGCAACAGCCTTAACCTTAGGAACAGCATTTGCCATAGCCACACCAAGACCAGCCCACTCCAACATGGTCAAGTCATTTTCCTCATCTCCCATAGCCATAACCTGACTTTTATCAAGGGCAAGATAATCAGACAAAAGTTTCAAGCCTACAGCCTTATGAACCCCTTTCGGCATGACTTCAAGGATAATTTCACGAGACTTAAAAACTTCAAAATTCTGGTATAGCTGTTTAGGTAGTTTTTGAATTTGGGCATCCAAAAATGCTTCCTCACAGACCGTAACTACCTTATTATAGACGATATTTTCAGGAATGTCATCAATACTCTCCACATCAACGAAGGTCAAGGTAGGATTAGCCTGACGATAGAGAGAATGATTGCCTTTACTTGGCACACCATAGACAATGCCATCACTGATAACATCCATAGGAAGCCCTAGAGGTTCAAAGACAGCATAAATCTGCTTTAAATCTTCTCGACTCATCTCTTTCTTTATGAGGATATCCCCATTATTACGCTGAACCAAGCCACCATTGAAGGTCACACTATAGTGCTTATCATCCAACAAGCCCAAATCTTCCAAGATATGAGTAATAGCTGGCAGAGGACGACCAGTCGTAATGACCACATGAACTCCCTTAGCTTCTGCCGCCTTCAGAGCAGCTCTATTTTCAGCTGTTACTTGCTTATCCTTAGTAAAGAGAGTTCCATCTAGGTCCAAGGCTAGTAATTTAATCTCAGACATCTGAGCCCACCAATCCTTCCATGTAGTCAAAGACTGCACCGTCTTTATGGTGACCAATCACCTCATCTGCCACTGCCTTTATCTCATCACGCGCATTTTCCGTAGCAACCGCACGCCCCGCGAAGGTCAACATCTCCATATCATTGAGATTATCACCAAAGGCTACAACATCTGAAGCCTGGCGCCCCAACTCTTGGCAAAGATGGTAGAGACCAAAGCCCTTGTCCACACCTTTTAGGATGATATCCATAGAATCAAAGCCAGTTGTCACAGCTGTCATATCCTCAAAAATCGTGTTGAGGTAGTCACCACGTTCCATGATGGTATCTCCTTGGAACTTAGCAGTTACCTTGAAAATATCATCTGTCACCGCTTCAAGGTCCGTTGCCATAACATTTTCATAGTAACGTTCCATGGCCTTAAGATAGGCTGGATCTGCATCGTTTGGTGCATAGGCACCTCGACGTCCCGACAAAAGAATTCCCTCACAAGTTGGCAAAGCTAGGGTTGTATCTGCAATTTCCAAATAATCCTTAGGGTCTAGCTTGGACTCAAACAAGACTTCACCCTTGTACTGAACCAAGGCCCCATTTTCCGCAATAATCGCAATGCGGTCCACAAACCCATCAAAAAGCTCTTCCAAAGCCAAGAGGGCTCGGCCAGAAGCTACGGTAAAAACGTAATCTTTAGCTTCACAAGCATCCAAAAGGTTATCCAAACGTGCTTTGTCATAGGCACCAAGATGGTCTAGAAAGGTACCATCCATATCTGTTGCTAAAATTTTCAAAATAATCTCCCTTCAGGTCGAATATACTTGCCCCTATTGTACCAAAAATAGGAATATAAGTTTGGGAAAAGCCAAAGAAATTAGAGAAAATATGGCATTTTACTTGCAAATTCAGTGTTTTAGTTGTATCATTACGGTAGTACAAAAATAATCCTATTATACTTTTAGAAAGGAGTCTCTTATGGCTTGGACATTTGATGAAAAATCGCCAATCTATCTCCAAATCGCCTATCGCGTCAAACTGAAGATAGCTTCCAAGGAATTGAGTATGGGACAACAACTCCTACCTGTAAGGGAATTTGCTCAGGAAGCCGGGGTTAATCCCAACACCGTACAAAGAGCCTTCCAAGAACTTGAAAAAGAGGGGCTGGTCTATTCTGCCCGTACCTCTGGTCGCTTTGTTACTGAAGATGAAAAACTTATTGATCAAAAACGACATGAGATTGCCCAAAGTCTCATGAAAAACTTTGTCACTGAGATGGCAGCCATTGGTTTTAGCTCACCTGAAATCAAAGCCATCATTACTGACTACATCGAACAAACAGGAAAGGACTTATAGACCGATGACTGATATTGTAACTCTAACAAATCTCACCAAGACCTATAATGGTATTCCAGCCCTTAGAGATGTAACCATGTCCATCCCGTCTGGTAAAATCATTGGTCTCTTAGGACCAAACGGTAGTGGTAAAACAACTCTCATCAAGATTTTGAATGGCCTCCTTCAACCAACTTCTGGTTTAGTAACTATTAATGGATTTCAGCCATCACCTATCACCAAAGCTCAAGTGGCTTATTTGCCTGACACAACTTATTTAGATGAAAGTAAGACTATCCAATACTACTTGGACTTCTTCCAAGATTTCTATGCTGACTTCCGCTATCCTCTTGCCTTACAACTCTTGCAAGATTTAAAGCTCCAGCCTGATTTGCGCCTTAAAGACCTTTCAAAAGGTAACAAAGAAAAAGTTCAGTTGATTTTGGTTATGAGTCGTGAAGCTAAACTCTATCTCCTCGATGAACCTATCGGTGGGGTCGATCCCGCGTCACGTGACTACATCCTTAAAACCATCATCAACCAATACTCTGAAGATGCTTCTGTTATCATTTCAACCCATTTGATTGCAGACATTGAATCCGTTCTAGATGAAGTTGTCTTCTTAAAGTACGGTCAGATTGAACTTCAGGGTGATGCTGATAATATCCGTCAAGCCCATGGCAAATCTATCGACAAACTCTTTAGAGAGATGTTCCACAACTAGGAGGTATGAGCATGTTTTGGAAATTAGTTAAGTATGAATTACAATCGGTCCACAAGTGGTATCTTGGCATCTATGGTATTGCTATCCTACTCTCTATCCCCTTGGGCTTAATGCTTCAAAAAATAATTTTTGCCTTTGAACACAGTCACGAAGAACCCAATCCACTCTTTATTGCTTTCTTCGCACTGATATCTTTTGCCACTATTATTGTATGGGGAGCCATTTATATAGCAACAATAGTCCTCATTGTCAGACGCTTTGCAAAAACTGTCTTTGGGAGAGAAGGTTATCTAACCAATACACTCCCAGTTTCTGCTCACCAATTAATCTTGTCGAAACTCTTGGTAGCCTTTATTTTAGATATCATTTCATCACTCGTTATACTCCTTTCGATTGGAATTATAGCTGCTTTCTGCCTTGATATGAAAGATATCCTCCTAGCTACCAGCTACTTTGGCCAGATCCTAAAAGAGATAGGCGCTTTCTACCTCTTCATCCCTTCTACAATCTTGTCAATGATTGCTGGTATCCTTTTCTATTACCTCTGTATTAGTATCGGAAACCTCTTCAATACTAACAAAGTTCTTATGGGGTTTGTCGCCTTTTTCGCCATTCAGGCTATCCTATTCTTTATTGGTTTCTTCTTTGGACTCGGTACAGCCTTGACTGGAGATGCAACATATACTGCAATTAATAACTCGTCATATATCATTAGTCTAGTTCAGTCTCTCATTCTCATCGCAGCAAGTTACTTTGGTACCTACTATATCATGACCAAACGCTTAAATTTAGACTAAAGAAAAACCGTGTTCCTTGTGGAACACGGTTTTTTGCATTGAAAAGACTTATTTACTTTGTTCTTTACGATAAGTCTCGATCTCGGCCTTGTTACCCCAAACGAAGTGTCCTGGACGTACTTCAACCATTTCTGGTTTATCAACAGAATAGTCGTGTTGGTTTGGATCATAAACCTTCAAGACTTTCTTACGTTCCAAGATCGGATCTGGAATAGGAACAGCAGACAAGAGTGACTTGGTGTAAGGGTGGATAGGATTGTTGTAGAGTTCTTCTGTCTCAGCAACTTCCACGATTGTCCCCTTGTAAATAACAGCGATACGGTCAGAAATGAAACGGACCACTGACAAGTCGTGAGCGATAAAGAGGTAGGTCAATCCCAACTCTTTTTGGAATTTCTTAAGCAAGTTCAAAACTTGGGCACGAACTGACACGTCAAGGGCTGAGATTGGTTCGTCAGCGATGACCAAGTCAGGTTGCATAACCAAGGAACGCGCAATTCCAATACGTTGACGTTGTCCCCCAGAAAATTCGTGAGGGTAACGTGTCAAGTGCTCCTCAAGAAGTCCCACTTCTTTGATGATTTCCTTGATTTTGGCTTTACGATCTTCCTCATCCTTATAGAGATGGAAGTTATACAAGCCCTCAGACAAGATATAATCAACTGTTGCACGTTCATTCAAACTAGCCGCAGGGTCTTGGAAAATCATCTGAATACGACGGATAAGGTCGTTTTTCTCAGAGTGAGATAAGTGTCCATTGATTTTCTTACCGTCAAAAATAATCTCACCATTACTTGTATCATTTAGACCAATAATGGCACGCCCGATAGTGGTTTTACCACTACCAGACTCACCAACGAGGGAAAAGGTTTCACCCTTGTTGATGAAAAAATTAGCATTGTGGACAGCAACGAATTTCTTGCTTCCTTCACCGAAGGAAATCTCCACATCTTTTACTTCAACTAACTTCTCAGGCATTGCCTTCCTCCTCATCTCCTAAATGTGCAAATCCCATATTAGTACGGATTTTTTCATGTAGATTTTGGATAACCTCAGGTTTTTCAACTTTTGGTGCATCCTCATGTAAGAGCCAGGTCTTAGCCCAGTGAGTATCTGAAACTTGGAATTGTGGTGCTTTTTCCTCGAAGTCAATTTGCATGGCATAGTCTGAACGCAAGGCAAAGGCATCTCCAACAACTGGTGTATAAAGTGATGGTGGTGTCCCTGGAATAGAGAAAAGCTCACCCTTATCGTCAGCCAACTGTGGCAAGCTTGAAAGCAAGCTCCAAGTGTATGGGTGACAAGGCTCATAGAAAATTTCCTCAACCGTTGCGTACTCGATGATTTCACCAGCATACATAACAGCAACCTTGTCAGCGATACTTGCTACCACACCAAGGTCATGGGTAATGAAAATCACTGAGAAACCATACTCCTCTTTGAGTGATTTCAAAAGGTCAATGATTTGAGCTTGAATGGTCACATCAAGGGCAGTTGTTGGCTCGTCACAGATAAGGACATCAGGACGACAAGCCAAGGCAATGGCAATAACGATACGTTGACGCATCCCACCAGAGTATTGGAAAGGATATTCGTTGAAACGTTTTTCAGCATCAGGAATACCAACCTTATCCATGTAATCAATGGCCATTTTTTTAGCTTCTTTGGCTGATTTTCCTTGGTGTTTGACAATAACTTCAACAATTTGGCTACCGATAGTCTTAATTGGGTCAAGACTGGTCATCGGATCTTGGAAGATAGTCGCAATCTTAGCTCCACGAATAGGTGCCCAATCTTGGTGACTCTTAAGTTTGGTCAAATCTTGGCCACGATAATCAATAGAACCACTAGCTACACGACCATTTTCTTCAAGCATCCCTGTGAAAGTCTTAGTCAATACTGATTTACCTGAACCAGACTCACCAACCAAGGCTAAAACTTCACCTTCAACCAAATCAAGGGAAACTCCTCGAATGGCTGTCAAAACACGGTCACGAACGTCAAATTCCACGACGATATCGCGAGCCGATAATATTACATTTTTATTTTCTGTCATATTGGACTCCTATCTATGCGTACGTGGGTCGCTGGCATCCGCCAAGTTTTGACCGACAATAAAGAGAGCAAGGGAAACGAGAATCAAGGTAGTCAATGGAATCCAGAAGAGATAAGCATTGACTGTAACGTTCTGTGCATAGTCTGAAATCAAACGACCAAGACTAGGCGTCGTAACGGGAAGCCCCAAACCAAAGTATGAAAGGAAGGCTTCGTAAGAGATAAATCCTGGCAAGAGTTGACTAGCCATAGTTACGATAACTGACACAAGTTGCGGCATGATGTTTTTAACCACAATCTTAGCAGTTGGCGTTCCCAGTGTACGAGAAGCCAAGTTGTACTCCAAATCACGGTAACGCATGATTTGAATACGAATGGTATAGGCAATACCAATCCAACCTGTGACAGTCATGGCAAAGATCATATTCCAGAAACCAGCACCCAATGAGTAAGTCAAGACGATAACTACAAGGAGGGCAGGAATATTTGAGATGATGTTGTAGATTTCCATCATAATCATATCGAAGGTCTTAGAAATCCCCCAAACAGCACCTACAAGCAAACCAATGACAACGTTAAGGAAGGTAGCGATAACAGCAATAAGGATAGAATTACGAGCTCCAAACCAAACACTATCAAAGAGGGACTTACCATTACTGTCAGTACCGAACCAGTATTGAGCATTTGGATGTACATAACGCAAACTGAAATCATTTACTTTTGAGACATCATTGAAGTCAAATTTAGAGAACATTGGATAGATAAAACTCATCAAAACGATGGCAATCAAGATCCCCAACATTACTACTGTTGATTTCTTTTTAAAGAATTGACGCATCACTGATTTCCAGTAAGAATAAGCTGGTGCATCAATTGTTTCAGAGGCAAAATCATCGCGCTTTACAAATTGGAACTTACTTTTATCAATTGAAGCCATTATTTACCTCCTTTAGATGTCAATTTGATACGTGGGTCAATTATAGTCATAAGGATATCACCCACAAGCAATGAGAAGATGGTGAGGGCTGTGAAAATAAATACAAGACCCACAACCATAGCGTTATTTGAAGCACGAACAGAGTCAATCAACATTTTACCCATACCAGGGAAGGCGAAGATTGTTTCTGTCAAAGTTGCCCCTGTGATAACACTAACGATAGATGCTGGGATTCCTGAAACCAAGGAAACCATAGCATTTTTGAAAATGTGTTTATTCGAAATTTCTTGTTCTGACAACCCTTTGGCACGTGCAAAACGAACGAAGTCTTGTGATTGCAAGTCAATCATGTAACGACGAATCCAAATAGCAAGACCTGGTGTTGACAAGAGACCGAGAATAACAGATGGCAAGACGTATGAACGCCAGTCACCTGCACCCAAGATAGGGAAGGAATCTGGAAGACCAATCTCAGAACCAATCAAACGGATGATATAAACCAAGGCGATGGTTGGTAGTGAAAGCAAGAAAGTCAAGACACCAGTTGACACACTATCAAAGAGTGTGTTTTTAAAGCGTGCCATGTATGATCCCAATGGAATTGCCAAGGCATAAGACAAGACCAAACCAATCAAACCTGCAATGGCAGAACTTGTCACCATTGATGGGTATTGGTAGCGACTCTTGGTAGCTGTGTATGGGTCATTTCCATAGTAAGAACGGTCTCTAGCATCAGCCTGACTTGGTGATTTATAAGTACGAGAGTAGATATCTACTGAAGATATCTTCTTACCAGTAGGGAAGTTGACCTCAGAGCTTTGTGTTTGACCTTGGCCTTGTGTAATAACATCAAGAACACCTTGCTCAGCATAAGTTGGGTAAGAGGTACCAAGGTTCATCTTCACAAAGTTTTGGTGAACAAATGGGAACTGACCGTTAAAGTAAAGCAAATATTTATGCTTAGTTCCTGAACCGACAACTGACCAACCGATAGCTGGATCATTTTCAATACGGATGTAACGCTTCAAGTTTGGATTTGTTTTATCTTTAACCCATCCAGTATTGTCAAATTCAAAGAGGTGCGTATAGAAGCCAAACACACGTTCAAGTACTGGCACATCACGTGTCGCATAGAATTGTTTACTTTGCTTGAACTGATGCAAACGCCAGCCACGTCCTAAACTATCCACATATTTTTGGTAGATAGCTTTATTTTCTTTTGTTGGCTTAGTGGTTACTGACTTATCAAGGGAGCTAGCTTTCTCCTGCAACTCCTTGGTGTCATAGTAATCAATGTAACCCATACGTTCATAGATTGTATTTTCATAGTTAGCCTTAGAATCAGCTGTCTTAGCAATCTTGTTGTAGTTTGGGTCCTGTCTGAAAATCAAACGCCTCGGCACCATGGTATAGATAATCGTGTAGGTCAAGGCCGTCACGACAAATATTGACAATAGAGAACGGAGGGTTCTCAATAAAATGTATTTTTTCATGTCTCTTCCTTTAATTCCAAAAGAACTTTCCCAATCTAATGAGAAAGTTCCATCGTCCTTTTATTTAACGTGTTTCTCAAGGTCTTTTTGAGCTTTTTCGTTGGACTTAGACTTTTCTTTAAGCCAGCTTTCACGGGCTTTATCATAGTTTTTCTTAGTGACAACATCTTTTTGAGGCTCAAGGTACTTGAAGTATCTGTCAGAACCCTTAGGTCCTACTTGAGAGTAAGCACCTGAGAATGGTGTCAAACGAGCTACCATTGGAGCAGCCCCCTTGTTAACCATAAGTGGCATGAAGAGTGAGCTATCTTCCAACCAAGCTTGTGCCTCTGCATAACGTTCATAACGTACGTTGAGATCGCTTGTTTCTTTAGCTGCATTATCAACCAAAGCATCAAAGTCTTTAAGACCTACTTGAGCTGCTGCTGCATTGTTAGGATCGTCGAATCCCATGTAAGTTTTTGTGTTCTCACTAGCTGTTGTCTTGAAGATATCAAGGAATGTTGATGGGTCTTCGTAGTCAGGCGCCCAAGCAACTGAAATATTGATATCCCAGTCTTCTGCTGCTGCGTTAGCTGCATACAAAGTACTGTTAAGAAGATCATCTTGAGACATTTGATGAACGTCTACAACCACATTTTCTTTACCGAGTGTCTTTTCAACAGATTGTTTCAAAGATTGTGCACGTGCTACAGTTGGTTTTGCAGCTTGGTCAACAGGAAGGTCCAAGTGAATTGGGAATTGAACACCTTGTGCTTGGAGAGCTTCCTTAGCTTTATTAAATTCAGTCTTAGCCTTATCAGCGTTGAAAAGACCATCTTGACTGTCTTTAAGGTTAACACCTGACCACTCGTCACCATATGAAGGCATCTTTTCAGTTACCAAATCACCGAATGACTTGTCACCAGCATAAACAAAATCAGGTTTCACAAGAAGGTTACGAACAGCAAGTGCTGCACCTTTTTCACCATTAAGTTGTGCTGAATAAGCTGTACGGTCAATAGCAAAGTTAACTGATTGACGGAAGTCCTTGTTAAGAAGAGCTTTCTTAGTTGAATCTTTTTCAGCATCAGTCTTCTTAGATGTATGGTTGTAAGACTGACGGTCAATATTAACACCAACCCCACCAATATCTGCAGATGGTTGTGTATAGAAGATATTATCTTTATATTGTTTTTCTACTGAATTAAAGTTTGAGCTTGTTGGATATAGACGTGCTTGACTATAAGCGCCATCAGTGAAATTACGAACAAGCGATTCTTGGTCTGATGCATCATAGAAAGAAAGTTTAATGCCATCGAAGTGGACATTTTTCTTATCCCAATAGTTTTCATTTTTAGCCAACTCAATAGATGATTTAGCTGTCAATGACTTAAGGATGTATGGACCATTATAAAGGATAGATGATGGATCTGTTGATTTACCAAAGCTATCCCCTTTTGACTTAAGGAACTCTTCATTTACAGGCCAGAAGAGAGAATAAGTCATCTTAGAATTCCAGTAAGGTTCTGGTTGTTTAAGCGTGTACTGAAGAGTGTAATCATCAAGTGCTTTAACGCCAACTTTAGAGAAGTCTTTATCAGTACCATTGAAATAATCAGCAAGACCTACTACAGAATCTTTTGCCAAGTAAATTGACTCTGTCTTTTTATCAGCAGCATGCTTAAGACCTGTTACGAAGTCTTTAGCTGTTACTTCTGCATACTCTTCACCGTCTGAAGTATACCATTTAACTCCTTTACGAAGTTTGTAAGTATAAGTCAAACCATCAGCTGAAACAGTCCAGTCCTTGGCAATAGAAGGTACCAAGTTACCATATTTATCGTTTTCCAAAAGGCCATCGACACCATTTGTCACAGCGTCAGTCGTTGAACCTTTATTGGAAATAAGGTAATCCAATGTTTCAGGATCAGCAGTATAAATATAGTTATAAGTATTGCTTGAAGTGTTTGATTTTGATGAACAAGCCACTAAAACCCCAACACTTAGGAGGGAAACACCCGCAAGGGCCAACCATTTACTTTTTTTCATAAGCATTCTCCAAAAAATCTTTTTTATATGCCTACATTATACCATAAAAAATAAGATGAGTGCAATTTTCAGAATATTTTGTCTTATACTGACTTTCTCACATTTACAAACCAAGAAAACACTAGAGTTAAGCCCTTTTTGGACAAAAGAAAAAGGCAAACTGCCTTTTCCTCAAGAATATTATTTAACGTGTTTCTCAAGATCTTTTTGAGTTTTTTCGTTAGATGCTTTCTTTTCTTTAAGCCATTTTTCACGACTTTGTTCATATTCTTTCTTAGTAACTACTTTTTCTTGTGGTTTCACATATTTGAAGTAGTCTGATGAGTTCTTATCACCCACTTGCATGCTAGCACCCGTAAATGGTGTCAAACGTGAGATAACTGGTGCTGCACCGTTACCAACAGTCAATGGAATGACAAGAGAGCTATCTTCCAACCAAGCTTGGGCTTGAGCATAACGGTCGTAACGAGCGTTGAGGTCTGTTGTTTCTGAAGCTGCTGAATCAAGCAAGGCGTCATAATCTTTAAGACCTACTTGAGCTGCGGCAGCATTGTTTGGATCATCATACCCCATGAAAGTCTTGGTATTTTCACTTGAAGTTGTCTTAAAGATATCAAGGTAAGTTGATGGGTCTTGATAGTCTGGACCCCAAATGACACCGTTTGAAATATCCCAGTCTTCTGCCGCTGCATTAGCCGCGTTAAGGGTTGCATTTTGTATGTCATCAGATGATAATTGGTTAACATCGATAACCACATTATCGCTACCCAATGATTGCTCAATGGTTTGTTTCAAAGATTGGGCCTGAGCAACATTGATTTTAGAACTTTGGTCAACAGGAAGGTCCAAGTGAATTGGGAATTGAACACCATCTGCTTGGAGAGTTTCCTTAGCTTTGGCAAACTCAGTCTTAGCTTTTTCAGCATTGTAGAGGCCATCTTGACCATCAGTAAAGTTTACACCTGACCATTCATCACCATAAGAGGACATTTTCTCTGTTACAAGATCTCCAAAGGTCTTATCACCTGCACTGACAAAATCAGAAGGAACAAAGAGGTTACGTAGAGCTAGAGCTGCACCATCTTTACCATTCATTTGTGATTGATAAGCCGTACGATCAATTGCGAAGTTGATTGATTGACGGAAGTCTTTGTTTAGAAGAGCCTTCTTAGTTGATGTCTTTTCAGCATCCGTCTTCTTGGCTGAGAATTTATAGCTTTGGCGGTCAATATTCACACCAATAGCCGATGTAGATGCACCTGGTGCTGTGTAATAAATATTATCTTTATAGTTTTTCTCAACTGAAGCATAGTTAGAACTCGTTGGGTAGACACGAGCCAAACTATAGGCACCATCCGTGAAACCACGTTCTAGAGCCTCTTGATCCGAACCGTCATAATATGACAATTTGATGGCATCAAAGTGTACATTCTTCTTGTCCCAATAATTTTCATTCTTAGTCAACTCAATAGATGATTTAGCTGTCAAAGATTTAAGAAGGAAAGGACCGTTATAAAGGATAGAGGTTGGGTCTGTTGACTTACCAAAATCTTTTCCTTTATTCTTAAGAAAGTCTTCGTTAACCGGGAAGAGCAAACCATAGGTTGTCTTAGAATTCCAGTATGGTTCTGGTTTTTTAAGGGTATATTGCAATGTGTGATCGTCGATTGCTTTGACACCTACATTTGAGAAATCTTTATTGGCACCAGAGAGGTAGTCAGACAAGCCTGCAATAGAATCTTGTACCAAATAGAGGGCTCCAGCTTTGGAATCAGCCGCATGCTTAAGACCAGTCACAAAGTCCTTAGCAGTCACATCAGCATACTCTTCACCATCTGAAGTGTACCATTTAACACCCTTACGGATTTTATAGGTATAGGTAAGACCATCTTGAGAAACTGACCAATCTTCAGCTACAGAAGGAACAAGGTTCCCATATTTATCAGCTTCCATAAGACCATCTACACCATTAGTTACAGCAGTCTTAGTAGGTCCAGTATTTGACGTGATATAGTCTAAAGTTTCAGGATCTGAGTTATAAATATAACCATAAGTCGTTCCACTAGTACTTGACTTAGAAGAACAAGCCGCTAAGGCACCTACACTGAGGAGTGCCACACCCGCAAGGGCTAACCATTTGCTTTTTTTCATAAGATTTCTCCAAAAAATAAAATTTTACTCTTTCATTATAGCATAAATAATCAAGAAAAACAGTCGTTGTCAGACAATTTGCACAAGTATTTTACATGATAAAACACGATAAACTCAACAACCCCTTGTATTTCCTAGATTTCTAGCCACTTCAATCAATTTATTTTTAATCACTCGTCATGCATAAAACAAAAAGGTCTAACACCTTGGTTAAACCTCTGTTTTTAAGTAAAAATTAGCCATTAAGAGCTTGAGCAGCTGTGATAATCGCCAAATTGTAAATATCTTCAGCACTAGCCCCACGTGAAAGGTCGTTAACAGGTTTATTAAGACCTTGCAAGATTGGACCGATAGCTTCGAACATTCCCAAACGTTGGGCAATCTTATATCCAATGTTACCTGCTTGCAAACCTGGGAAGACAAAGACATTAGCATGTCCTGCTACGTTACTATCTGGAGCCTTAATCGCTGCTGTTGCTGGAACAAAGGCTGCATCAAACTGCAACTCCCCATCAATAGCCAAATCAGGACGCATTTCTTTAGCAATATTTGTTGCCTCTACTACCCTGTCAACTTTTGGCGATTTAGCAGAAGCTTTTGTTGAGAAGCTAAGCATGGCCACTTTAGGATCAATACCAAAAACTTTAGCTGTTTCAGCAGTATTAATTGCAATTTCTGCCAATTCTTGAGAATTTGGCTCAATATTAATCGCACAATCAGCAAACACCAAACGATGATCGGTATTTTCACGGTTCATAAGGAAAACACCTGATGTACGTGAAATGCCTGGTTTTGTTTTGATAATTTGAAGGGCAGGACGTACCGTATCCGCTGTTGAGTGAATGGCACCTGAAACCATTCCATCAGCAAGACCGAGTTTAACTAACATAACACCGAAATAGTTCACATCACGAAGCAATTTCTCTGCATCTTCGACTGTTGCTTTTCCTTTACGGATTTCAAGAAATTTTTCCTTCATTTCCTCAAAACCTTCATAGGTTTCAGGATTAATAATCGTATAGTTAAAGTCTGCAAAACCAAGATCGCTCAAGATTTTGTGAACCTCAGCTGGGTCTCCCAAAATAATAGGATCCACCAATCCTTCAAATTTCAAACGGGCAGCAGCACGAACCACACGGTCGTCGTTACCCTCAGGGAAGACAATCTTAACACCTTTCCCTGCAATACGTTCACGAAGTTCACCAAATAGACTACGCATAAATAATCCTCAATCAATCTTTTTTAGTTTGTAAGTTCATGATAACGGTTTCAAAATCATCTGTCAAGGAAGACGCATGGACCATCTCTTTTTTGGTGAACGGATCGATAAAGGCAAGACGATGACAATGCAAGGCTTGGCGCTTAATACCATAATCTAGAGAACCACCATAAAGGTCGTCTCCCAAAAGAGGCAAACCTAGGTGGGCAAAGTGCACACGAATCTGGTGCGTACGTCCGGTATGAAGATTGATATCAACCAACTTCACTCGACCATAATCAGCTACCAAGCGATAGCTTGTATGGGCATATTTCCCTGATTTATGAACCCGGCGTGTAATAATGGAATCCACATCACGCGCAATCGGTGCAATGATCTCTCCCTGCTCCTCAAGTTTGGTATCACCTTCAACCAAGGCATAGTAATGTTTCTTAATAGACTTCTGCTGCAACTGCTTATCCATACGCGCGTGGGCATAACCATGCTTAGCAAACAGCATGAGACCAGACGTGTCCTTATCCAGACGTGTTACAATATGCACACGCTGGTTAGGATAATTGTTGCTAACGAAGTGATGCTTGACGAAATTAGCCATAGTATTGTCATGGTTAACACTTGGAATACTGGCATAGCCATAAGGTTTATTAATCACCAAGAAGTTATCATCCTCATAGACAATATCCAAGTCAAAAGGAATAGGCTTCAAGGTCTCGTGCGGTGCCTCATCAGGGATTTCAATGGCAACCACATCTCCTTCATGGACAGGATAAGTCGCAAACTGCTCCTCGCCATTGACCCAAATATGCCCACCCTCAAACTTAATCTTGGCCAGTAGCCCTTTAGAAATATCATGTTCCTTCAAAAAGGTCTTGACCCGACAAGAACGCCCTACTGTAAACTCATATCTCATTCTTCCATGTCTCCGATAAAGGAATCACGTACCCGTTCCCAGAAACTGGTATGACTGGCACTAGCCACAAAGGAAATCTTACGTTGGTCAATTGAGAATTCTACCTTTTTCACATTACGGTTGGTATAGGTTTTATTATCAACGGATAGAGTGTAGCTTCCCATTCGGGTAGGATAAACCGTAATCTTCTCATGCTTGGGCACAATAAGGGGACTTCCTAAGGTACGGTACACACGATTATTTAGACTGGCAATCTCAGTCAGTTGCAAAGCTTCAATGGTAGGATGAAGGACCGCACCACCCAAAGATTTATTGTAGGCCGTTGATCCTGTAGGCGTTGACACCGACAGCCCGTCACCACGGAAGCTCTCAAACAAGACATCATTAAGGCAAACATCTGCTGCCATGGTTTTCTCATTACGCTTGATGGCTGCTTCATTGAGGGCAATCGACGTAAAAGAACGCCCGTCAGCCAGGGTCAATTTGACATTCAAAAGAGGGTAAGAAATCTTAGCACCACTGTCTTTTCGAAGCGTCTCGATTAATTGATCCACTTCACTGTCCAAATAATCCGTATAAAAGCCTAAGTGACCTGTGTGAATCCCTACAAAACGCACACGAGCAAGCTCTTTTTCATACATATGAAAGGCCGATAGCAACATGCCATCACCACCAATTGAGATGACCACATCTGGATTTTTCTTGGTCAAATAAAAATCAGGATCATCTCGAAAGGCATTAAAAAGTTTTGAGGCCACACGCCTACTTTGGGGTTTACCATTGGCAATAATAGCTACCTTCATCTCATCCGAAGAGGTCTTCATCTGTGTCATCACTATTTCCTACACTATCCTTCAAAGTTCTGTTAATTGGATCAAAGAGCAACTGGGCATCTCTAATATCATCACGTATCTTACGCATTTCTTCATCAAGTTCATAAGCCATACGAGCCGTAGTTTCCAAACGAAGTTTAATCTCCTCTGGAAAGTTCCCCTGATACTTGTAATTAAGGGAATGTTCAATGGTGGCCCAAAAGTTCATGGCTAGAGTCCTAATCTGAATCTCCGCAAGAATCTCCTTACGACCATCAATGGTATCAACAGGATAAGAGACGATAACATGATAAGAGCGATAACCCGAATGTTTACGGTTTCTGATGTAGTCACGCTCTGAAACAATGGTCATATCACTACGATGACGTAGCAAAGCTAAAACCTCATCCACATCATCGACAAATTGGACCATGACTCGGAGACCAGCTATATCCTGCATATCTTGAGCCAAATTTTCAACCGAAAGGCCACGAAGGGCGATTTTCTCCTCAATGGAAGCCACTGACTTCACACGTCCCGTCACAAATTCAATAGGCGAGTGACGATTTTGCTTACGAAATTGTTTACGAATGCCTCGGAGCTTGATTTTGAGCTCACCTACGGCCTGAATATAGGGGTCTAAAAATTGTTCCCAATCCATGGTCAAGATAGGACTCCTCCTTGTCAAAAGCTTTAGTTTTTTATAAAATAAATACAATCTGTTATATTATACCACATTTGAAAGCACAAGGGAGGACACACATGAACCATTTAGAGATAGAGTACAAGACTCTACTCACCAAAGACGAGTACAATCGTTTAGCGATGCTTTTCTCCCATGTGACACCTGTTACGCAAACCAACTACTACATTGACACTCCTCAGAGTGACATGAGAAATAAAAAACTCTCCTTGCGTATCAGGACGCTTCCCACTCATGGTGAGCTGACCTTGAAGATCCCTGAAAAAGTCGGAAACATGGAGTACAACGTTACCATGGATTGTTCGGATGCTAAGGCTTTGACTAAGTCGTTGGACTTTCCTGATTGTCAGATCAAATCCATTCTTCTGGAACGTGGGGTTAAACTTGAGGACCTAACCATCCTCGGGCATTTGACCACTACCCGTCGCGAGTATCAGACCAACATCGGCCTCATGGCCCTCGATGTCAATGTCTATGCCGATAAGAAAGACTACGAGCTTGAACTAGAAGTTTCGGATGCCGAGAAAGGTAAAGACGACTTTGATGCCTTCCTTAAAGAAAATAATATTGACTTTAAGTATGCCAAGAGTAAGGTTGCACGCTTTGTAGCTACCCTCAAACGAGACAAAGACTAAAAGTTAGACAAGGAGTTGGCTCCTTGTCTTTTTATGTTTAAACACATGCAGCGTTAAATACCACAAGCATTTAGAACTCCAGAGGGGAATAGATTTCTCTAAAAACGCATACAAAAGAATTTTATCTAACAAAGGTTCGGTATTTTTCACTAATATCATACTTTGATGGCTGAAATTTCTGCTTCTTTTTGCTAAAATAGAACTATCTGTAGTTTTATTACAATAGCCCTAACTGGGCTTAGCATCTTATTTTTTTAAAGGAGTCACCATCGTCATGGTACATCAAAAAGCAAACCCACAATTGAAATTGTTCTCGCTCAGCTCAAACCCAGAAATTGCTAAAAAAATTGCTGAGGCTACTGGATTGCCACTTGGTAAAGTATCTTCACGTCAATTTTCTGACGGTGAAATCATGATCAACATTGAAGAGTCTGTTCGTGGGGACGATATTTATATCATCCAATCTACAAGCAACCCTGTTAACGACCACCTTTGGGAATTGCTCATCATGATTGATGCCTGCAAACGTGCCAGTGCTAACTCTGTCAACGTGGTTATGCCTTACTTTGGTTATGCACGTCAAGACCGTATCGCTGCTTCACGTGAACCAATCACTGCTAAATTGATTGCCAATATGCTGGTTAAAGCTGGTGTCAATCGTGTCTTGACACTTGACCTTCACGCTGTCCAAGTTCAAGGTTTCTTCGATATCCCAGTAGATAACCTCTTCACAATGCCATTGTTTGCTGAATACTACAACGAAAAAGGATTCACAGGAAGTGATGTTGTCGTTGTTAGCCCTAAAAACTCAGGTGTTAAACGTGCTCGTAGCTTGGCGGAATACCTTGATGCTCCAATCGCTATCATTGACTACGCTCAAGATGATTCAGAACGCGAAGAAGGCTACATCATCGGTGAGGTTGAAGGAAAAACAGCAATTTTGGTTGATGATATCCTTAATACTGGTAAAACATTTGCTGAAGCAGCTAAAATCCTTGAACGTAGTGGCGTTAAAGACATCTATGCAGTTGCTAGTCACGGTCTCTTTGCAGGAGGTGCTGCCGAAGTCCTCAACGCTGCTCCAATCAAAGAAATCTTGGTAACAGATTCAGTTGCGACTAAAGAAAAAGTGCCTACAAACGTTAAATACATTTCAGCAAGTGAGCTAATCGCTAACGCTACTACTCGTATCTTCGAACGTCAACCACTTAGTCCACTCTTTGCATATACAGCACACGAGGACTAAGCTATGGTTTATTTGGACAATGCAGCAACAACTCCTTTAAATACTGCTGCTATTTCAGCTATGACACATGTCATGACTGAAACCTTTGGAAATCCATCCAGCCTCCATGCTTATGGTCGTCAAGCTTCCAAGGAACTTCGTGAAGCCCGTGAAGAAATGGCCAAACAATTTGAAGTCCCTACTCGTAAGCTCATTTTCACTTCTGGGGGGACCGAAGGAAACAATACAGCTATCAAAGGTTACGCCCTAGCCAATCAAGCTAAAGGTAAGCACCTGATTACAACTGCTATTGAACACCACTCTGTCCTTCACACCATGGCCTACTTGGAAGAGCGTTTTGGTTTTGAAGTAACCTATATTCAACCAGAAAATCAAGTCATTACTGCCCAACAAATCGCTGATGCCTTACGTGACGATACTATTCTAGTTTCTGTTATGTATGCCAATAATGAGACCGGCCAATTGCTTCCTATCAAGGAACTTGGTGACTTGCTTGCCAATCACCAAGCTGCCTTCCACGTTGATGCCGTGCAGGTAGCAGGAAAACTTCCTATTCACCCAGAGCAACTTGGAGCTGATTTTCTCTCTATTAGTGCCCATAAATTCCACGGACCTAAAGGTGTCGGCTTGCTCTATCATAACGATTTGCATTTTGACAACCTACTCCATGGTGGAGAGCAAGAGGAAAAACGTCGTGCCAGTACTGAAAATCTGGTCGGTATTGCAGGTATGACCGCTGCTTATAAGAATGCTAGCGAGAATTACCAAGCCAATTACCAGCATATTGAAAAGATTCGTCAGGCCTTTCTAGATACCCTTACCGTTCCTTATGAAATTAATGGTGGAGGATCTAGTCTACCTCACGTCATCAACATCAGTTTTCCTGGTAAGGAAAATGGCCCTCTCTTAACCTTGTTAGACCTAGCTGGCTTTGCCGTCTCAACGGGTTCTGCTTGTACTGCTGGAACTGTTGACCCTAGCCACGTCATCCAGGCCCTCTATGGCAAGGATTCTGACAAACTAAAAACAGCTATCCGCATTAGTTTATCAGAGGAAAATACTGCTGAAGAACTCCAAGCCCTAGCAGAAAAACTTAATCAAATCATAGGAGACCAACATGGCATTTGAAAAAAGCATTCATTTGACTGACTGTAAATACCGTTACACCATCAGTCCTAATGTCAAAAAATTCACCCTACGTGATACGACTTTTGTGCAAAATAAAATTGGAAACTACGAGTTGCACCGCCTTCTCGAAAAAGTGCCTAACTCAGGCGAAGGTTTCCCACTTAAAATCACTATTAACAAAGACTTGACTGGTTTCAAATTGTCAATTACAGATAAATCTGGTCTTCGTAACGTTAATATCTTTAAAAATGAAGATCATCACATCTTGCAAGAGAAATTCTATTTCTTGATGCAGAGTTTGGTTGACCGTAACGTTTTCGAACAAGAAGAAGTCTAAATTTTTTCTTACTACATAGAAATAGCCTATCCTTGTGATAGGTTTTTTATATCGCCTCATCTATACTATTTTGTTGCAATCTTCACAAACTTTTCTTAAAATATAAGAGAATCATACTAATTGAAGAAAGGAAAGCGATCAATGACATTTGAGAAAAACATCCCAAACGCCACTGCCAAACGTCTCTCTCTCTACTATCGTATTTTCAAACGATTCCATCGTGAAAATATCGATAAAGCAAGCTCTAAACAAATTGCTGAAGCGATTGGGATTGACCCTGCTACTGTTCGTCGAGACTTCTCCTACTTTGGTGAGCTAGGTCGTCGTGGCTTTGGTTATGACGTGAACAAACTAATGACATTTTTCGCTGAACTCCTTAATGACAATGCGACTACCAAGGTACTTCTCGTAGGTGTTGGGAATGTCGGGCGTGCCCTCCTCCACTACCGTTTTCAAGAGCGTAACCGCATGCAGCTGGTCATGGCTTTTGATACAGACGATAACGAACTGGTTGGAACTCAAACTGAGGACAATATTCCTATCTATGGGATTTCCCAAATTAAGGACAAGATTGCTCAAGAAGATATCAAAACAGCCATCCTGACAGTGCCATCAGTTAAGGCTCAGGAGGTGGCTGATCTTTTGGTTGATGCTGGAATTAAAGGCATCCTCTGCTTCTCTCCAGTCAACCTCAATCTTCCACGCCACGTGGTGGTCCAATACGTAGACCTGACTAGCGAATTACAAACCCTACTCTATTTCATGAAAGAAGAAGAAAAATCAAGGAGGAACAATGACTAAACCAATTATCGGAATCACAGCCAATGTAAGGCCTAATCCAGCCCATGAAGACATCAACTGGTCCTATGCCCCATCTGGCTTTGTAGAAGGAGTTCAAAGAGCCGGTGGCCTAGCAATCCTACTACCCGTATCCGATCCATCGGAAGCCAAGACCTATATCTCCATGATTGACAAGCTCATCCTTATCGGTGGGCAAAACGTTGACCCTAAATTCTACAACGAAAAGAACCATGCCAGTGAAGATGACTTCTTCCTCGAACGTGATATCTTTGAAATGGCACTTATCGAAGAAGCCACTAAGCAAAAGAAACCCATTTTTTCAATCTGTCGTGGAACTCAACTCATGAACGTCGCACTAGGTGGTAGTCTCCACCAAGACATCGAGAATCACTGGCAGGACAAGCCTTCTGATTACCTCTACCATGAGATGATTGTTGAAGAGGACAGTAAGTTGGCAGAAATTTACGGACGTGAAACCTCTATCAACTCCTTCCACCATCAAAGTATTAAACACTTGGCCTCTGACCTCCGTGTCATTGCGCGTGATCCTGAGGACAACACTGTCGAAGCCGTTGAGTCAAATACACCAGACCTTCGCTTCCTTGGTGTCCAGTGGCACCCAGAGCTTCTCCTAGACAAACGTGAAGAAGACCTCAAACTCTTTCAATACGTTGTTAACGAACTTTAAAAGCAACTGAGACTGCACTCAGTTGCTTTTCTCTTGTCTTTATCACATCGCCTCAATCTAAAGCTCAAAATCCTCCCTCTCCTCACGAAAAGAATAATAGGTCGATTTGCCAACAATCAGATGATCAAGCAGACAAATCCCCAAATCATCGCAAGACCGCTTAATCTTTTGCGTAAAATCAATATCATTTCGACTCGGATAGGCCTCACCCGATGGATGATTGTGAACCACAATCAGGGACGTTGCCATCAGATGACAAGCATAATGCAAAATCTCACGTGGCTCAGCAATCGAACGACGAACACCACCAATAAAGACCGTCTTCTGCTGAATAACACGATTCTGCGTATCCAAGTAGATAGCCACCAGATGCTCCTGAGGCTTGTCCCCAATATCCAACATCATACGACGGGCTACTTGCTGACTGGACATAATCTGCTCGGAACGAGCCAACTCGGCCTTCTCAATCCGCTTAGCCAACTCCACCATAGCCTTCAGCTCAATAGACTTCACACGCCCAATACCAGGAATCTTCTGAAGCTCATTCAAAGACAAACGAGACAAATCCGCCAAACTCGTCATCCCTTTCAAAATACGATTAGCCATAGATAAGACCGACTCAGACTTGGTCCCTGTCCGCAGCACTATCGCCAACAGCTCCTGGTCCGATAAAACCTCTGCTCCCTTCTGTAAGAGTCGCTCACGAGGCAAAAGCCCCGCCTCCTCAGATACAATACTATACATAAGAAAAAACCTCCTACTTACCTATTCGTAAGTGGGAGGGGGAAGTTAATTCAAATATTCAAAGATTCTATTATTATCATTATCCTGATAAATCTCTGTAAATGACGAACCAAATTCTTTATTTAAGTCTCTAGTTGTCAAAATATATTTTACATTTAAGTCTTTTAACTCATTTATATTTAAGTTAATATTTACATTATCGGGAACTGGTGTAGTCATAGATGTGTTCTCGTTCGTTAATGAATATTTTAAGTGTGCATATCTATTCCATACATCTTCATATTGATTTTGCTTATCAATTTTAGTCATAAGTTGTCTATCGGGATAAAATCTAACACCATCTATACTTTTAGCACCAAACATTTGAACAAAGTGATAGAGATTTGTAGAATCAGACATCCAAATCGCATTAGGATTTTTTCCTACAATGCTTTCAACTTCATGAGATAGTAATTTATTTTCAATAGCACCTATGCCATGTGTAACCGGATTAATAGTCAATCCACCCACAATTATAATGGCTAACATAATAGGATAGAATACTCGTTTTTTTCTATAAAGAATACAAATAAAAGCAATTAACATAATCACAATTAAAATAACAGATGTAAACCTTCCTAAATAATTCTTATAGATATCATCTGTTAGTCCTCTGTATAAGTAAAGTATCGTGACAGTGAATAAAGATGGTAAAATTTTAGTTAAATTTACTCTCTCTAATTTATCCCATATAAAGGATATAAACCATATCGAAGCAAAAACTGCAATTACTGACATCGATTGCCACGACCTCGAAAATGGTACATAGCTAAACAAAGTCAATTTAGATAGTACCGTTGGTATACCAACTATACTATAAAGCATCAGCATTAGTGAATAAACTACTAAGACAATCCCAAAGATATTTTTATTTATATCTTTCCTCTTAATAACAAAAGGCAAGATCAGAAGTATATAAAGCAAGAAATTAAATGAACTTGATAGTTCAACTTGGTTACTCACTTGAGGTGCCTTAAATGGCAGAACAATATTATATAAGAAATCACTTAAATTTTTCCAAGTATATTCCCCACCAACGGAAATTCTTTTTCCTGGGTATACTGTATGAAGAGTTGCTGATATTGCATCCCAACTTTGATAAATAGTTATTGCATCTATCATAAGCGAAACAAATAAAGTTAATGCAATAACAATCACGTCAAATAGTTTAACTTTTTTATTTCTTAATGCCTTGAAAAACTGTATTACTGTAAATAATAGAATAATATAAGCAAAGGGGACTTGGAATGCTGGATATATAATTAACGGGAACCCAATAAGAGCAACTATCAAATTTATTGCCATTAATATTTTGAACACTTTCTTTTCAGAGTTAAAATAATGATATATAGACACCATTATCAATAATGAAAAGAATACCACATCGCCAAGATGTTGCATAAACCACCATTGTACTGTTGGTGTGAAAGTTATCCAAAAACTTGATACAGCTGATAATAGCTTACGCTTAGAGGTTAAAATCATAGCAAATTCATAAGCTAATAGTAGCATTGCTATAATTTTAAAACTCCAATACCAAGATAACCCTCTAGACGCTCCTAAGAAAAGAAATCCCCAGTTAAATGGTTTCCCTATCGTTGAAATGTGCCAGGATGAAACGTTATAAGCCATCATCATATTCTGACCTGAAACTTGATAGGATTGATTTGTAAAATGATTTCCTGTTTTTACCTGAGATAAGTAAAAAGGTGTTTGAACTAACCATTCATCAGATCTGATTGGTCTAGGACTACCTATAATAGTATCATCCGTACGATCTAGCGATGGAACCCATAACTTTAATTTTTGAAAACCTTGATAATCATCAACCGTCTTTGTTTCAGACTGGACACCTGAAACGGTTTCTCTAACACCAAAGTTATTCCAATTAGCAATTGAACTACCATTAAGATTTAAACTTACTGAACAAAAAAGAGCAAAGAGGGCAATTACGTAACGCCACTTAATAAAAGATATCCCAAAACTACGAACTTTTTCCATAAAATTATTTTCCATTTCTAGAGTTGATTAAAAAGAATTAACCAGTAAGAAATCGCTGGTAAAATTGCCAATAACGAAATTATAGTCAGGTACAATCCAGATGATATTTTTCGTTTAGGAATTATGCTTAATAAAATGAAGTAAATCGGGATAAAATATCGTTCTTGAACTCCATCAATGGTATGACTACCAATTTCCGAGAACTGTAAGTAAAGTATGATAAATACCGAAACAATAAAAGCAAAAGAGATTAAATATTTTGAAATCTCAAACAACTTAAAATAAATATTTCTTGGTGCTTTTAGATAGTTTTGACTATTGTATTTAGTAAATACTGATAACACCAGTGCTGTAGCACTTAAGTATGTAAACAACTTTGGAATTGCATAAACAGCTAAATCATTCGTATATCCAATGGTATATACAAAAAAATTATAGCCCAATAATGTACGAGCAAGTAAGGTTAAAAAACTTGGGATATCTGATAAGATAAAACTCAACTGCTTGAACGTATCTACATTTCTACCAAAATAGGCACCTGTATTAATGTTCTTAACAATCAATACCCACCATACAGTTACCAAAAAACTAAGACCAAAAAGAAATAATAAATAAAAATATGCCTTATGTTCAAAATTTGATCTTTTTCTCAGTAAAAATGCAAGCGGTAATAGCAAAAATAAATATAGGAATATTGGAATTTTCCCCATTGATAATAATACCGTTACAATTGAGACAGCTAGTACATCATTCAAAGTAATGTTTTTTCCTTGCTTTAAAGAATAAACCACTCTCAATATTACAGCAAAGAATAAAGCTGAGATTGCAACCATATAACCATCGGCAGAAATATTCGTCCAACTAACTATTACAGTCGGAATAGTAGAAATAAATGCTAAAGTAAACTTCCCAACTGGTGTAATTTTAATAGCTAATATAAACAAAAGAAAATAGGTTAAGAAACCAATAAGTCTCATTAACAAATATTCTGTAACAGGCTTTATTCCAATAATTTTTGACAAATAAGCTGTAAAAACATATGGTAAGTAAGAAAAAGGTGTATAGGGAACAGTATTTGTATTCACATAAAACCTTTTCTGATTAGTATAAGGAAGTGAAGAAAATTTATGATACCAATCTTTATCCGTCGCTTTATACTTAGTAGAATTACCCGATTGAACTTGCTTAGCTTTTTCTATAAATTCATATTGTGTATTTGAAATTTTTCCTCCAGCAAGTGCAGGATTTCCATCCTGTAAACTAAGTAAATTACCATTTGAAAGTTCAATACTCCTTGCGTAATGCCCCATTTCATCTAATCCCACCATAGGGCTTCTCAAAGTAATCGACACTAATCCCGTAAGTAGAGTAACCATCAGAATGATTGTGAGCACAACATTACTATAACCTTTTCTACTCAAAAAATTATCTTTTATTGTTTCCATAATAGATTTATCAGTCCTTATAAAAGTCATAGATTTTCAACTCATACTGCATTCTATTTTGTCTTACTAGTGTATCTAGAATAAAACCAGCAATAAAAGATAAAGCGGCAAGAATCATCAACCCCGTTGCTAAAATAGCTGATGGCATCTTATCAATTAATCCTGTTTTAGCAAATTCAGTTACTACAGGAATCCCTACACATAGACCTAAAATGAATAATACAAGACTAACTAAGCTAAAGAACAATAGAGGTTTATAATCTTTAAAAAGGTTAAAAATCATTTTCAAAACTTTAAAACCATCTGAAAAAGTATTCAACTTAGATTCACTACCTTCTGGTCTATCTTGATAGGTAATCGGAACCTCAACCAATTTAAAACGTTTATCTAATGAGTGAATAGAAAGCTCTGTCTCAATTTCAAATCCAGGCGAAAGAACTGGAAAGGTCTTAACAAAAAGTCGATTAAAGCCACGGTAACCAGTCATAATATCTTGATAATTACCCTTATATAATTTATTCACTAGAAGTCTGACTAAATTATTACCGAAACCATGAAAACCTCGTTTATTCTCTTCAGCATAAGTACCATTTGACAACCTATCACCAATGGTCATATCAGCCATTCCTGAACGTAACGGCTCTAAAAGTTTTTCTACCTCATCTGCAGGATAAGTATCATCAGCATCAACCATAATATAGTAATCAGCATCAATTTCACGGAACATAGATCGAACTACATTTCCCTTACCCTGTCTAGGTTCAAAACGCACAATAGCACCGGCTTCTCTTGCTAATTCATTAGTTTTATCTTTAGAGTTATTATCATAAACATAAATATCCGCATTTGGAAGTGCTTTCTGAAAATCAGCAATAACCTTTTGGATAGTCACTTCTTCATTATAAGCTGGTAAAAGCACCGCAATTTTTTCTGTCATAATTTCTCCTTCATATTGTTAGATTTAAATTTTCTCTTTATTCTTCTCAAAATATACTTCACAGCAGTTCCTGGACCTACAATAATATATTTGAGAGCACCTTTTATACCACCGATATTATCAAAATTAATATAGGTATTTGGTAAAGTATCAGGTCGGATATTTAACACAACATTATCTACAAAAGGCGTAATATAGATATCGTTTTTTGCAATCGCATAATCATAACGTCTTGCCCATGCAAGGTAAACTAGAATACGCTCAATTGAATGCAAAATGGTATGTTGTGGAATTGGTTCTGCTGGGATTTCTTCATCTTGCAAATCAAGGTCAAATAATGGTTTCAAAGCATCATACTTGAACCAAATAAATGTTCCATAACTCATGATAAAAGTATTCATCTTATCAAAGTCAATTTCTCGACCAAGATTCATACGCTCCCATAAATCATTCATTCCTTCGGCAAAACGATTCTCATTCCAAGGATCCACAATTTTAGTATAACGGAAGAAAGTTGGAATATCAGCAATTACAAGCCCTAACCTATCATCACGTTCTAGATTTGCAATAATGTTATCAGCAGGTTGAATTAACATTGAGAAAAGTTCATTTCGCCATGAATCTCCAACCCAATAAGGGTATTCTGGTGATTTTTTCGTATGGAAATGTCCAATATAATCATAAGCAGAAAGTTCATCTTTCAACTTAAGCATTGGAATAACATCACGTCCACGATTCCCAGTAATAAAGATTCGAGCTACTTTTCCATTCTTATCAAGGATAGACTGGATCTCTTCCTTCTTCTCTTCTGAATCCGTTGTTAAGAAGAGGTCATAAGTAAAGTGAAAATTCTCAAATTGCTTCAAAAAGTCTTCGAGTAAGTCGATATAGTAGGCGTGAAGATGTACAGCAATTTTTTTAGTGTCTGAATATGTCTGTGAGCTTTCCTCAATGACTTTGCGATCAAGTAAATAAGGCGGAGTCGGTAAACTCATATCCGACATGTGTGACAAAATGAATTCTACCGGATAGTCCGTTCTATTCTCAATTTCCTTAAGCAAATAAGGTGCAAGGTGCTGGGTTAAATCAAATGTCTTAACCTTAATAAATGGAACCCCTGCATCAAGCAAAACATGAGGATAATGAATTGTAAAATTACTATGGAAAAACTTATCATTTAGTGGAATCGTATTAAGAATCGATTCATACTTAAATCCAGCATCCATAAACTTATTGGTATAAAGAGTTTCATAATTATCGATTACCTTTTGAACATCTTCGAAACTCTCAACTGATTTCCAGAACTTTTGGAAAACACTAGATTCAACTAAACGTTTTTTAAATGAAATAAAGTAAGATTGCAAATGTTCATGAATATAAATATCACCAGCCTTGATTCCTTGATGATTAGTCATACCCCAAAAATCTACATTTGGATTTGATTCATATTTATCATAGATTGGTGCCATATCCCATAGCGGACCAAAACAGGTATCATTCATAACAGTGACAGAATCATACTGTTTCAAGTTATCAAATCCAACAAATTCCATACCATCATGCCAAGCAGCAAAATCGTAGCCTTTATTCTCACGTTGGATAAAATCATCAATCAAGTGTTTATCACGAAGCTTTTGTACTTCACTTTCACTAAGACGACTATTTGAAATAAAAATCAATTTATCAAACAATGGTCTCATATGTTCAAGCTGATAAAATACATGTCGACTAATATGATCATATTTATTGAAATGAACATAAAGCAATAGACGTTTCATTTACTTCTCCTAAAGAAATTAATAATTTTAGTTGGTATTGTCCATCTTCTCGAAGTAACAACACTGTTATATTGGATTTGTAAGTCATCATATAAACTCTGTATACGATTCAACTCACTTTGAAAATCTTGATTTTCTTTCTTCAAGACTTCAATATACTCATTTTGGTCATGAGAAATTCGTGACACCTGATTCAGTCTTAAATCTAAATCTTCTATCTGACGGTCTTTTTTAAAAACTAAGATATCCAAATCACGATCCTTAACAAGAGCCAAGTGTGAAATTCTTTGAATATCCTGATCTGGATACTTGTTGAGATATTTAATTTGAGAATCTAAGATACCTGTGAACCGCCTTTCGGCAGTCTCCAATGTCATAGGTTTTGAATCAGATCCTAAATTCATACGATATACAGTAGTGGAATCACTCAAAAAAGAAATTTTAGTGCGTTTGAATAATTCAAGTTGTAACTCAAATGTATCATCTGTGGCAGTATCACTAATTTGAGCAGATACATCTTGCATAAGAGCGGTATCAACCAACCAGGTTGAAGCCATTGTCATTCCTTTCATGACAAGCATCTCTTCGTAAGAATCAATCAAAGGAAGTGCCTTATTAGCAAAGGCATCTTTTTGGAAAATATTTCCGTCTAGATCTACCATGTCAAATTCGGTATTTGACCATAGTGAATCTGTTGAAGCATCTAGCAAATCAACCTGCTTTTGAAGTTTTAATGGGTCCGTCCAAAAATCATCACTATCACATCTCGCGATGTATTGGCCCTTAGCTTCTTGGCAAACTTTTTTCCAAGTTCTAGCAATGCCAAGATTCACTTCATTACGAAAAGTTCTAACTTTTTCAGGAAACTTATTTTGATACTCTTGAATAATCTCATACGAATGATCTGTTGAAGCATCATCAATGATAATAATCTCGAAATCAAAATTTGTTTTCTGATTGAGAAAGCTATCCATAGCTTCTCGTACCCAATCCCCCTTATTATAATTGGTACAAATAATCGATACTTTCATTCAAACTTCCCTTTTTTCTCTTAAGAAAAACTCCACTTCCCATTTCTTTGAATAATACCAGTTGCAGAATCTTTAGCTGACTCATCATCATCATCAATATCATTCCTATTTAGAACAATAACTGGAATCTCATCAGCCGGAAGAAAGGCTAGAACTTGGTTATTCGCATCCCTTACAGTAATTTCGAGTTTTAACTTAATATCGTTTAGCCCTGCTAGTGAACACTGATAGTTTACTTTAACATCACCCTTGCCACTTGTTAAATTGTCCATCGTATTATCATTATAAATCCAAATATTACGATCAATATCTGTAAATGAGATAGCAATATAAGTAGGCACATCTTCTAGCAGAGTATACGTCAAATCAAATGAAATTGGTTCATTTGGTGTCGCTCTCTTAGAAGACAATAGTGATAACTTCAGATTTTCCACAAGCGAACCACTTCTTTCAATTCCAGATTGTTCTGAAGTGATTACTTGTTCTGTATTGTCAAAACTATATTGATTGGCAACGTCTCTAGGTTCGCCTTTGGCTTTAATGTACCCATCCTCAATCAAAATAGCCTTGTTACAGTACTTCTTAACAGCCCCCATATCATGGGTTACAAGAATTGTTGTTTTCCCTGATTTCTTACGTTCCATAAAGTAGTCATTACACTTACGTTGGAAGGCTTCATCACCTACTGCAAGAACCTCGTCAAGAATAAGAACATCACCCTGTGCCTTGATAGCCACAGAGAAAGCCAAACGGACCTGCATACCAGACGAGTAGTTCTTGAGTTTTTGGTTCATAAAATCTTCAAGCTCTGCGAACTCAACAATCTCATCATACATGGCATCAACTTCTGCCGTCGTAAAGCCAAGCATGGCTCCGTTCATATAAACATTCTCACGTCCAGTTAATTCAGGGTTGAAACCGACACCAAGTTCAATAAATGAAACCATTTTGCCATTTACGGTAACCGTCCCTTGTTCAGGAACATAAATTTGAGAAATAATCTTCAATAATGTTGATTTCCCTGAACCATTTCGTCCCACGATTCCGAAGAAATCACCTTCCTCAACTTCGAAGTCAATGTCTTTCAGGACATGTTGTTCTTTATAGCCTTTGATCCCTTTAAATCTATTTACTAAGGCAGTTCTAAGACTTTGAGTAGACTCAACCGGTAATTTGAAAAACTTACTTACATGGTCCACTTTAACTGCAATTTTCTTTTCTGTCATTAGAGAATCTCCGCAAATTTTTTAGCTTGATGATGGAAAATGTAGTAACCAATAGCAAAGATAACAAGTGGTAGGAAATACGGAATGATAGCAATAGCCTTATGACCAATTAAATCCCAACCACGTAAGCTACCTGAGAAGACAATAAAATGTCGCAAGTCCTGAATAATTTGTGCTAAAGGATTCAACATCATCAGTTTTGCAATCTTAACTTGTCCACGTTGTAAAATAAATGTCAACGAATAGATAATAGGTGTCGCATACATACCAGCTTGCATAACTACTTCCCAAATCGGACCAATATCACGGTACTTAACAAAGAGCGTTGCTAAGACAAAGGCAATACCAGCTGAAAAAAGAAAGAGTTCAGCAAACAATGGAATAACTGTCAACCATCCTAATGAGAAATTAACACCATTTACCAAGGCAAAAACAAAGACAACAAGAAGGTTAATCACATAGTTAATTGAAGCTCCAACAACTGATGAAATAACAATAATTTCTTTTGAAAAATTCAATTTTCGTAACAAGTCACCCCTTGATACAATTGACATCATCCCCATACTCGTCGCTTCTGAAAAGAAACTCCATGTAACCATACCGATTAAGAGGCCAATGGCGTAATGCGGTGTTCCGTCATCAAAACGTAAGAAGCGAACAAATACCAAGTACATAATTGTAAAGAGCATAAGTGGTTTCAAAATAGACCACAAATGACCGATTAAACTACCTTGGTAGCGCAATTTAAAATCGGTTTTAACCATTTCTCGTAACAAAATACGATTTTTCTGACTAAAAAAGTCTAACATCTTTTTCTCCTCTATATGCAAACTTTGTAAGAATCAATGTCGTAAACACAGTTGTGTGAAATGCTCTATTTTTTCGATAACCGTATTTTCGTATACGTGCTAAACGTTCTCTAAATGGAGCATCCATAATTGTTACAAAGTTTTCAATGATTTCCTTATTCTGTGAACTTAACGGGAGTTCCAGCAAATTTCTAGCCTGGTCTTGGCTAGCTTTGATAAGACTCCAATATTTGGCAAAAAGGATATGGGGTCTAACCCAATTTTTCATCCGCTTTCGCAAAGTTCGAGCTCCAAGGACATTACTGCTATGTTGACGATAGAGCTCAGTTGGCTCATCAATATAGACTAAGTTACCAAAGGCAGAAGCTAGCAAACCTAGATACCAGTCATGCATCAGTAAGTCATGCTTTTCCTCACCAGTCCATAGTTCTGCTAAAGCATGGTTAATCATGGCAACGCCACCAGTAACTGTATTTTCAGTCAACTCTTGAATCAACTCAGTATTCGCATGGTCAGACTGAGTACGAATCATACTCTCATGGAGGACAGACAAATTTTCATCCACTACCTTTAAATCAGTGTATATGAGTAAAGGTTTATCCTGAGAATACTTTTTGGCCTCTGCCACTTGGAGTGAGATTTTTTCAGGAAGCCAAAAATCATCTTGGTCACTGAAACAGTAAAGGTCTGCCTCCCCATGCTTAAGTAGGGCATGGAAACTTTTGATCACACCAACATTCTCGATATGATTCTCATTAATAAAGTGAATACGTGGATCTCGTTTAGCCAGTTGTTTAATAAGTTCGACTGTTCCATCAGATGAACCATCGTCACGTATGAGAAGTTCCCACTCCTGATAGGTTTGCTCTTGGATACTCTTCACTTGTTCTGCTAAATACTGCTCACCATTGTAGGTTGACAGTAAGATATTTACTTTCATGATAAAAATAGCTCCTCGTACTTACCTACAATTTTTTTCCAAGTAAAGTTCTGTTTCATGTTCTCCTTAGCTAACTTACCTAGTTCAGAGTAATCTAAAACGCCATCTACTTGATCAATCAAATGCGACAGATTGCCTTCATCTTTTTTCCAATAACGAGCTGTATCTTGAGCTACTGACCGGTTAAATGAGACGCCTAATACTAAATTCAAATCAGTTTGTGCCATAGCTTCCAGTAAGCCAGGGTTGGTTCCTCCAACTTCATGACCATGAATATAAGCAAAAGCTTCTTTGCGAATATATTTTAATAGATTTTGATCATAAACTGTTCCAACAAACTTCACACGTGGATCCTTATCAAACTGTGTCTTGGAACGCAATTCCTCGAAATAAGCATTGCCCTCATGATTACAAATAATAATTAAATCACGTTTTGTTGAGGAACTCATAAACTCACGAATGGCCGTTTCATAGTTATTTTCTGGAACAAAACGACCAAGAATCAAATAATAGTTTTTCTCGTAAGTATTCCACATCTTGTAAATATCTCTAACTTTGGCATCCTGATGAGTCAGTGTTGTCAGAGATAAATCAGTTCCATAAGCAATGTAAGTTGTCTTAGACCACGGATAGGCTCCTTGAATATAGGTTTCAATTCCTGGATTATCCGAGATAACTAAGTCAGCATGTCTTGTCATTACTTTCTCAGAGTACTTTAGATAAGCTTGTACTGGCTTGGGCCACTTAGCTCGTTTCCACTCCAAGCCATCTGGATTAATGTAGAATTTACCACCAATTTTATGAATCTTAGTAGCAAAGGGAGCCACAAAAGCACCTATAGTATTTCCTAGAACATAGAAAATCGGTTCTTCTATAATTTCCTCATGTATTATCTTCAAAGCGTAATTAATAGCCATCATATCATAGGCAATAACGCGAGCCGGTCCTAATTTAGGCGCCTTAATCGTGAAACAATCTACACCTTTATATTCGAAATGCTCATATGCCTTTTTATCAGAAAGGCAGGCAACATGGTATTTAATTTGGGATGAAACTTGGTTGGAGACTAATTGATCTACAAATGTCTCAAAACCACCGTATTTTGCTGGAAGTCCACGACTTCCGATAATGAATACGTGTTGCATAAATCCCCTTTCTAACAAGTCTATAATCTAGTCAATTATACCATTTTACAAGGCTTTTGCCTAATGCAAACAGAAAAAGGGACCTCTAGAGATCCCTTCAGAATGAAGACAAACATCAAAAACGATGTTTGTCTTCATTCTGAGATGGTACGAAACCATCTTCTATATTTTAGTTCTTATTTCACTTCTTGTTTGTAGAACTCTTTCAAAGCATCTTGCCATGTTGGAATGACAAATCCTGTAGCCTTAGCCTTATCCAAACTCATTGTTGAGTTAAGTGGGCGTTTAGCTTTAGCTGGGAATTGGCTTGAATCAACAGGTTTCACTTCAACATCAGTATCTTTGAGGATTTCAACCGCAAAGTCATACCAAGTTGTATCTTCTGCTGCATCATTTGACAAGTGATAGTAACCATATTCCTTACGATTTTCAGCCAAATAAGTCATAAACTCTGCCAAAGTACGTGTCCAAGTTGGACGACCGTGTTGGTCATTAACAACTGTAAGTGTCTTGTGAGTCTTAGCAAGGTTTTGCATAGTGAAGACAAAGTTCTTACCATAGTTACCGAAGACCCATGCAGTACGGATAATATAGTAGTTTGACACATGTTTTTCGACTAACTCTTCACCCATGCGTTTTGTACGGCCATACTCTGTCTGTGGATCTGGTTTATCATCAACTTCCCACTCTTGACCGACTGGTTTTTTACCATCAAAAACGTAGTCCGTTGAAATATAAACCAATGTTGCACTATGTTTTTCAGCAGCCTTAGCAACATTTTCAGTACCTGTCACGTTGATAGCATAGTCAAGCTCTTTACCTTCATCTTCAGCAGAATCAACAGCTGTGTAAGCAGCACAGTGATAAACCAAGGTTGGTTTTACTTCTGCAAATACTTCATCTACTTTGGCAGCATCAGTGATGTCCATTTCTGCCACATCTACTGCTACATACTCTTCGTTACGTTCGTCAAGAAGATGACGAAGCTCAGTTCCGAGTTGGCCATTTGCACCTGTTACTAGAATCATATTTTTCTCCTTGTAATTTTCATTAATAGCACTTTAATTCTAACAAAAAAAGGGTGAAATTTCACCCTTTTTCTTTAATAACATACACTGGTCGTTTCTTGGTTTCTAAAAAAATCTTGGAAATGTAGTGACCGATGATTCCAAGCGCTAAGAGCTGAATCCCCCCTATAAAGAGGATAATAGAGACAAGGCTCGCCCAACCAGCTACGCTTCCACCAATGGTCAACTTTCTGATGATGACGAAAATAATTCCAACCAAAGAAATCAAGAATGAGAAGGTCCCTGCCCATGTGGCAAGCTTCAAGGGTACTTCTGAGAAGTTGATAAAGCCATCAAGTGAGTAACTCAATAGGCTCCAGAAAGACCATGAAGTCTCTCCCGCCACACGTTCACGATTTTCATAAGAGACGTAGGCCACGTCAAAGCCGACCCAAGAAAAGAGGCCTTTTGAAAAGCGATTGACTTCCTTGAGCTCAAGAATGGCATCAACGACTTGACGAGTCATCAAGCGGAAATCACGTGCCCCATCCACCATTTCAGTATCAGAAACTTTATTAATCAACCAATAGAAGGCCTTAGCAAAGAGTGAACGAATAGGTGGCTCACCCTTACGGTCTGCACGTCTTGTCCCGACAACGTCGTAACCTTCTTGGATTTTGGCATACATCTCGATGAGCAGTTCAGGGGGATCTTGAAGATCGGCATCCATAACTGTGACGTAGTCACCTTGGGCTGCTTCAAGTCCTGCAAGTAAACCTGCTTCCTTCCCAAAATTACGAGAGAAAGAGAGATAGTGAACATTTTCAAATTGCTTTGAAACCTGTCTTAGAACTTCTAAGGTGCGATCTTTTGAACCGTCATTGACAAAGTAATAGTTGAAAGCCAACTGGTTGGCCATTTGTCGCTCAACTGCCTGACAAGCCTCTAAAAAAGGATGAATAGTCTCTTCCTCGTTATAACAAGGAACAACGATAGCCAGTGTTTTCATAAGATTTCTCCTAACGAATACCTAGGGCGATACGGGCATAACGACTCATCTTTTCAACAGTCCAAGCTGGTGTCCAGACCAACTTAACCTCAGTCTTAGTGACTTCTGGCACTTCTTTCATAGCGTCATAAATTTGGTCTGTCAAAAGATCTGCCAAGGGGCATCCCATAGTCGTCAAGGTCATATCGATTTCAGTATAACCATCTTGCTGGAAACGGATATCGTAAATGAGGCCAAGGTTGACAATATCAATCCCCAACTCTGGATCAATGACCATTTCTAAGGCTTCCAAGATACGGTCTTTGATTTTTTCAATTTCTGCTTCAGTGTATTTTACTTCAGACATAGCTTTTCCTCCAAAATCAGGGCCTAATAATCAGGCCCCTTCCATTTACTATCTTAGTCTTCAATAAAGTCTTTAAGTTGTTTACTACGGCTTGGGTGGCGCAATTTACGAAGGGCTTTAGCTTCAATCTGACGAATACGTTCACGAGTAACGTTGAAGACTTTACCAACATCTTCCAAAGTACGCATCTTCCCATCATCAAGACCGAAACGAAGACGAAGAACATTCTCTTCACGGTCTGTAAGAGTATCAAGCACTTCATCCAATTGTTCACGAAGAACCACACGAGTTGTGTAATCTACTGGATTTTCAATAACTTCATCCTCGATAAAGTCACCCAAATGGCTATCATCTTCTTCACCGATAGGTGTTTCAAGAGAAACTGGCTCTTGAGCAATCTTAAGGATTTCACGAACCTTATCTGGAGTCATATCCATACGTTCAGCGATTTGCTCAGGAGTTGGATCTTGTCCCAACTCTTGCAAGAGGTTACGTTGCTCACGTACCAATTTATTAATAGTTTCAACCATGTGAACTGGGATACGGATGGTACGTGCTTGGTCTGCGATAGCACGAGTGATTGCTTGACGGATCCACCATGTCGCATAAGTTGAGAATTTGAAACCTTTAGAGTAGTCAAATTTATCAACGGCTTTCATAAGCCCCATGTTACCTTCTTGAATCAAGTCCAAGAAATGCATACCACGTCCCACATAACGTTTAGCGATTGAGACTACCAAACGAAGGTTGGCTTCTGCCAAACGTTGTTTAGCTTCCAAGTCACCATTTTCAACAGCGATAGCCAATTCTTTTTCCTCTTCGTTACTCAAGAGAGGCACTACCCCAATCTCTTTGAGGTACATACGAACAGGGTCATTGACCTTAGCTGAGTTTGAACCAAGAAGCTCCTCGTCTGTCAATTCTTCTGGTTTTGGGGCTTCAACAACATATTTAGATGAAGGATTTCCGTCCTTATCAGTGATAGAGATACCACCGTCTGTCAAACGTTCCAAAAGGTCATCAATCCCATCAGCATCAAGAACAAATGGGATAACTAGTTTTTCTGTGACTTCATCATCAATTGCTGTACCAGCTTTTTTGTGGTTACGAATGAAATCAGCGACTTGAACGCTAAATGCTGTATTTTGTTTTTTCTTTGCCATGTGTTACTCCATATCTCGTTTTTGGGCGATGAGCATCTGCAGGGCTTCCACCGCTGCATCCACATCACCGTGGTTACTTGATTCTCTTATTTGTTTACTTTGCTTACGAAAGTCCTGTTCCCTCAAAAAATGATTTCTACGCTCTTCGATAGCCTGAACTTCTTCAAGACTAGTTTCAGGTGGTAAAATCTCCTCTAAAACCTGATAATAGGCTGTTTGCATCTCTTGAGAAAGTAGAGACAAAGCTACGGTATCAATCTGACCATCTTGTTTCAGAATATGATAAAGCTCCTCTAACTCAGGTGTTTGGAAGAAAAACTCCTCTCTCATGCGATAGTCATTCAAAATCATAGGATGATTAAGCATACGATGGAAGAGTTGATTTTCCGCCCGACGAAGACCTGTAATCTTAGGTGTAGAAGGTAGTTTGACCGTTCCTCTGAGTCCTGACGCTGAAGACTCATAAGCACTATTACTAGCAGCCGATAATTGAGCCGTCTGCTGATTCCTCATGGTCAACCGTTCGTTATTGACCGCTTGCTCGACTTGGAAAAAATCAAAGTCTGGCAAAAGGTCAGCTACCTTAGAAATGTAGGAATTTTGTGCTGTCACAGAAGGTGACTTGGCAATAATCTTAGCAATCTGCTCAACATAGGCAATCTCTGCTTGAAGATTGTCTACATTAGCGGGCTTGAGCTGTCCTATCCAAAATTCCACATCTGAAATGCGGGACTCGACCAAAAGTTTCCCCAAAGCCTCTTCGGATGTTTTCTGTAGATATTCATCAGGGTCCATATTGTCTGGAATTTTAACAATATCAACTTGAAAATCCGATAAAAGCTCAAGAGACTTGGCAATCGCATTTTGCCCAGCCTTATCACCATCATAGGTCAGAACAATTTTCTTGGTGAGTTTACGCAGACGATTGACATGTTCAGGAGTCAACGCCGTCCCCATAGAAGCCACAGCATTAACATGCCCAGCCCTATAAGCGGCAATGACATCCATGAATCCCTCCATCAGATAGACCTCATGGGTCTTCTGAATCACCGGCTTAGCCTGATCGAGGTGGTAGAGTTCGTAAGACTTATTGAAAATGCGGGTAGCCCTCGTATTTTTGTACTTGGCTTGTCCTTTTTCAATATCGTCCTTGGTCCAAACACGTCCTGAAAAACCGATAGTCTTTCCAAACTCATTCTTAAGCGGAAACATGATTCGATTTTTAAAAGTATCGAAAAGACGATTACTTTCAGAAAGATTAAAAAGACCTGATTCTGTCAGCACCTCTTCGTCATATTTTTTTGATACAGACTGATAGAGATAATCTGGTTCGTCAGGGGCTAGACCAATCTGGAAGGTCTTAAGTAAATCGTCAGTCATACCACGCTCATAGAGGTAGGCACGCGCTGCTTCTCCTATCTTAGTCGTCATCAGAACTGCGTGATAAAACTTAAGCGCATCCTCATGAAGATCATAGAAGGCTTGATTAGGAGAATTCTGCTGCTGAGCCTGTCTTGGTGCATCTATCGTAACTGCAATACCTAAGCGGTCTGCCAGAACCTTGACACTTTCTTGGAAAGAAATCTGACGGTATTCCTCTAAAAATTTAAAGACATCCCCAGACTTTCCACAACCAAAACAATGATAAAACTGCCTATCCTCGATAACATTAAATGAGGGGGTTTTCTCCTTATGGAAGGGGCAGAGACCGAGGTAATTTCGACCTGCGCGATTAAGACTGACAACTTCACCAATCACGTCGACGATATTGGTACTGCTCTTAATATCTTCTATTAAAGCTTTATCAATTACCATCTAACTGCCCCCTATCTTACCATAATTGCATTACTTCTAATTATAACACGATGAAAAATGAAAGTAAAATAAAATTGATTTTTCATGAGCAAATCCCTTGTCAAGAATTACAAAATTGGATAAACTATTAAAAATAAATAAAAGAAGGGAATCATTATCAAAATGATTAAAGAACTTAAAGATTTTTTATTCAGGGGGAATGTCCTTGATCTTGCTGTAGCCGTTGTTATGGGAGCTGCCTTCAACGCTATCATCACTTCACTTGTAAGTGATATTATCACTCCAGTTATCCTTAACCCAGTTGTTAAAGCTGCTAACGTTGAAAACCTCTCTAAATTGTCATGGAACGGTATCGCTTACGGTAACTTCTTGAGTGCAATTATCAACTTCATCATCGTTGGTACTACCCTCTTCTTCGTTGTTAAAGCTGCTAACCACGCTGTAGCTCTCGATAAAAAAGAAGAAGCTACTGAAGAAGCAGCAGCTCCATCACAAGAAGAATTGCTTGCTGAAATCCGCGATCTTCTTGCAAACAAATAATCTTTATTTGTTCACCTAAAAGCATATGAAACTTAAGACGCCTGAACTATCAGACGTCTTATTTTTTTATACCAAGAGACTTATTTATTCGAGGAAAAAGAAAAAACTTGAGTAATCTCAAGCTTTTTTCTGTTAATTTCATTCTTAATTAGAATTTTTTACGTTTGCGAGCTGCCTCTGATTTACGTTTACGTTTTACAGAAGGTTTTTCGTAATGTTCACGTTTACGAGCCTCTTGAAGAGTACCAGCTTTAGTCACAGAACGTTTGAAACGACGAAGAGCGTCGTCAAGTGATTCGTTTTTACGTACTACTGTTTTTGACATTGAATTCACCTCCTCAAGATAATGTAACATTTTACACGTTCTATTCAAGTATACAAGACTGATCTTTTTCTGTCAAGAAATATCTTTTAAGTTTGAGTAATTTTGATGTCAACACTATTTTCTAAGTCTTATTGGAGATTATCAGGGGCTTTACCATACAAAAAACTAGAGGAATCATCCTCTAGCTCTCTTTTATTCAACTGCTGTGTATTTAGAAGCATCCTTGATGTACTCGTCGTAAGTACCATTGTCTTTCAATTTCTTGATAACCTTGTTTACTGCTTCTTTCAATTTGTCATTACCTTTAGCCATAGCGACTGCTTTAGCATCACCATCATCAACTTTGAGGGCAACACTTGCCAAAGCCAAATCTGGATTTTGTGCCACGTAACCTTCTGCTACTGGTTTTTCAAGGTCAACAGCATCAACTTGGCCAGACTTAACTTCGTTAATAGCTTCACCCATTGCTGTAAGTGATACGACTGTTGAGTCTTTTAACTGTTTCTTAGCAAGTCCTTCTTCGATAGTACCTTTTTGAACAGCTACTTTTTTACCCTTGAAAGCATCTAGGCTTGAGTAGGTAGATTCTTGATCTTTACGAACAATGATAGCATTTTGTGTTTCGTAGTAAGGATCTGAGAAATCGAAGGTTTTCTTACGTTCATCTGTTACTGAGATACCAGAGATAGCGATATCAGCCTTACCAGCTTGAAGGCTAGAAAGGACATTGTCAAAGCTCATAGTTGTCACTTCAAGTTTAACCCCAAGTTCATCAGCGATAGCTTGTGCCAACTTGATGTCTGAACCGACAACTTGGTCTTTACCGTCGACCAAAGTTTTGAACTCAAATGGTGCATAGTCTGGACTGACAGCCACGACAAGTTTTTTATTTTCTTTAATAGATTCGTAAGCGTCTTTTTTTGACCCACATGCTACCAAGGTAACGGCAGCAAGGAGAGCCATGGCTCCAAGGAAAAGTTTTTTCATAAGAAACTCCTGTATAAATATAATTTTTGCTCGTTTATTTTACTTGAAATTAGTGGTATTGTCAACATTTATTAAGAAATTGCGACAATTTTTCTAAGCCCTTTTGAAGGACTTCCTTGTCACAGCAATAACCGATGCGAACATGGGACTCCTTGTCAAAACGGTTACCCGGAACCACAAGAACACCATAGTCCTGAAGAAGCTCTAAAGCAAAATCTTCGATAGGACGATTCACATCTAATTTGACGAAAGAGGTGGAAACACTAGCAGGTCTAATCCATGACGCCTTAGGTTCCTTGGCAATCCACGCATCCATAAGAGCTAGATTTTCCTCTACAATCTGACGATTACGTTCTAGGATGGCTTCTTTATTTTCCAAGACAAGGGTAGCCACCATATCATCAAAGACACCAGCACAAATCATCGTGTAGTCGCGGTAGTCACGCAGAATATCCGCCACCTCTGTGTTAGAAGCAACCCAACCCACACGAATACCAGGAATGGAATAGGTCTTTGACAGACTATTGACGGCAATGCCCTTTTCATACAAATCCACAATAGAAGGTGCAGGCTGGTCAAAACTGCGATAGACCTCATCTGAGAAGATATAGGCGTCTACTTCTTTAGCGATAGCCACTAGCTCCTCGAGGTAAGCAGCGTCCATAAGGGCACCGGTAGGATTGTTGGCATTGTTAATACAGATCATCTTTGTATTAGGACGAATCAGACGACGGAGTTGGTCCAAATCAGGCAACCACCCCTTGTCCTCTTCAACCGCCCAGAGATCCACATCTGCTCCTAGTGACTTAGGAATGTCATAGAGCTGCTGATAAGTTGGATACATGGAGATGACATGGTCTTCAGGCTCAATAAGAGCGTAAAGGGCTAGCATCGTCGCTCCCGTTGCCCCGTTGGTTTGGAGGATATTATCAACCGGCATGTTCTTGTATAAACTAGCCACCTGAGTTTTGAACTCTGGTGCCCCCTCAATCCAGCCGTAATCCATCTTTTTCTTTAGCAGTTGGGCAAAAAAGGCGTCCTTATCAAGGCCTGACAGGTCAAATAATTCTTCCATTGTGAGGGCCTTAATTGAAACTCCTGCGATATCATATATGGCAGATTTTTCATGGACATTAAGCCATTCTTCAACACCAAAACGTGGTAGCTTCATAGTTTCTCCTTGCTTTTCTTAAGCACTCTATACGATGTCATTTGTCTATTGAACAGACTTACCTACTTTGATAATAACCGTTTTTAGCAGAGAATTCAATAAAAAATGGGGTATTGCCCCATTTTAGATTTAAGAATTTTTGGAGACTCCCCCTAAGTGAGTAAAGCGAGGACCAAACGAGACTTTTCACTGTTGATGAAAGCACCTGAAACGAGCATGTTTCAGGTGCTCGGGAGTTTTAAATTTACTTACTTTGTTTGTAGGTTGATGCTTCTTTCAACCATTGGTCAAATTTTCCAGAGTCCTTAGTCTCTTTGATGACGGCATTGATTTCTTTAAGCAAGTCATCTGAACCCTTACGTGTTGCGACGGCATAAGCATCTGTACCATCTGACTTGAGATTAAAGTTGGCAAGGGTTAAATCATCATTTTGAGCGATATAACCTTCTGCAATGGCCTTCTCAAGTACAACTGCTTGAAGCTGACCTGATTTAAGTTCGTTAATCATTTCACCATTTGAAGCTAGTGATACGACACTTGCCTTAGGGATTTGTTTCTTAGCAACGGTTTCTTGGACAGACCCTTTTTGCGTACCGACCGTTTGTTTAGCGAGACTATCAGTGCTTGTGTAGTCATTTACCTTGTCTTTTTTGACAATCACTACATTTTCTGACGTATAGTAGCTGTCTGAAAAATCATAAACCTTCTTACGTTCGTCTGTCACCGAAATACCAGCAATGGCGATATCAGCTTTACCACTTTGCACGTTAGCAAGAACATTATCAAAAGACATTACTGAAAATTCAACTTTTACACCGAGTTTTTCACCGATAGCTTTGGCCAACTCGATATCTGCTCCAACCAGCGTATCTTTGCCGTTAACCAACGATTTGAACTCAAAAGGCGCAAATTCAGATTCTGTTGCCACGACAATTTTCTTCTTTTCCTTAATCGTTTTGGGACTTACTCCCTGACTTCCGCTACAAGCAACTAGAAAGCAGGTAGCGACTAGAGCTGTAAGGATAAACCAAAATTTCTTCATATAATAACCCCTTATTTAGTAGAACTCTTAAGAGAGAGAGCATAGGCATCTTTAACATAGCTGTCAATCTTACCTTCTTTTTTGAGTTTAGCGATAACCTTATTAACCTTTGCTTTTAGCTTATCGCTTCCTTTAGGCATTGCGACGGCATAGGCATCTTTTGAATCTGACTTGAGCGTAATGTCTGACACAGCTAGATCACTATTTTGATCTACATAACCTTGTGCAATGGCTTTTTCAAGAACTACTCCTTCAACTTGACCAGATTTCAATTCGTTGATAGCTTCACCAGGTTGTGCCAAGGATACCACATTAGCATCTGACAAGTTGGCTTTGGCGATATTTTCTTGAATAGAACCTTTTTGAACGGCTACAGATTTTTTAGCAAAATCGCCGGTTTGTTTGTAAGTTCCTGTTGCATCTTTTTTGACAACAAGAACCGTTTCAGACTCATAGTAGGTGTCTGAGAAATCAAAGATTTTCTGACGTTCTTCAGTGGCTGAAATTCCTGAAATGGCGATGTCTGCCTTGCCAGATTGAACATTGGCTAAGACATTATCAAAAGACATTTCAGAGAATTTGACTTTTACACCAAGCTCATCTGCAATAGCCTTAGCAATTTCGACATCTGCCCCAACAATCGTATCCTTACCATTTTGGATTGTCTTGAATTCAAAAGGAGCAAAGTGAGGATTAAGAGCAACTGTCAAAGTTCCTTTATCTTGTACCTTTTCCAAAGTGTCCTTCGACGAAGAACAAGCTGCTAAAGTCGTCAAAGCAAAGATCCCTGCAAATCCTAACAAAAATTTTTTCCATGTTTTCATAATCAATCTCTTTTCTATATTTATTAACTTATGTAAGTATAATAATGTATTATTATGCATTTGTCAATGAAAAAATGAACTTTTATAGATTATAATTTTTATTTTTATTAATTTCATCATCATTACAAAATCTGAAAATCACTTATTTAAAGCTCTTTTATCTGATTTTAAAGACAAAAAAACTATTCATTCATTTGAATAAATAGTTCATATTCTTACCAAAATTCTCGGATAAAGTCATTTTCAAGACGCTCACGATAGAAAAGTTCAGAGAGTTGATCCTCTTCAAACACGCGCAAGAGGTTGAGCATGTCATAGGCCAGCTCCATCTTAGGCACATCTTCCCTGGCAACCCAACGGACTTCTCCCTCTTCTGTCGAATGAATGTCACCTTCAAAGTCTGAAGTTCTATAGAGGAAAACAAGATAACGCTCGTCATCTGTCGTGTACCAATGCTTCATACCAACCAATTTAGGATTTTTAATGGTCAATCCAGTTTCTTCCTTGACCTCACGAATAACTGACTCCACTAGCCCCTCGTGTGCTTCAATATGACCACCAGGCAAGGCAGCCCCCGACCAGGAATAACGCTTGGGATCGCGAATTTGCATGACAATATTTCCATGGTCATCTTCGATAAGACACATGTTGGTCAGAATAGTAGCTTGTGAACGTGACATAGATAGTCCTTTCTAGTAAGTAGTCAAATAATACCATGACAATCAATTATTTTGTCGTAAATAAAGATAAAGAGCAGCATAGAAAACCATAAACAATATATAACCAAACATTGGTATCCAAACAAGTTCTCTTTTTATCGTCCACATGGGCTCAAAAATAATTTGCGGATTATCTTCATTCATATCACTTATACCTACCATAGCATGCAACAGAAATACAATAAGGTTAAAATTTAAACCAATAAAAGCCGCAATTTTTCTCTGGCCCATCTTGTTAAAGTGTTAACCCAAGGCTCAGTATTTCTAATCCATACTCTTCAGTTCTAACACCATGTCACGGATTTGTGCAGCCAATTCAAAGTCAAGCAGTTCTGCTGCTTCATGCATTTGTTTTTGGAGTTTCTTGATGGCTTCTTGACGTTCTTTCTTGTTCATGGCACTGTAATCCACAGTATCCTCTGCCACTTCTGCTTCATTAGCCTTGGTAATAGAAATAAGGTCACGAATTTCTTTCTTAATCGTTTGTGGAACAATGCCATGCTCCTTATTATAGGCCATCTGGATTTCACGACGACGAGCAGTTTCATCCATGGCCTTCTGCATAGACTCTGTAATCTTATCCGCATACATGATAACGTGCCCCTCACTATTTCGGGCAGCACGTCCGATTGTTTGGATAAGTCCACGTTCATTACGAAGGAAGCCTTCCTTATCAGCATCCAAAATAGCAACCAGACTAACTTCAGGAACGTCAATCCCCTCACGGAGAAGGTTAATACCGATAAGAACATCAAAGACACCCAAACGTAAGTCACGGATAATCTCAGTACGCTCTAGAGTCTTAATGTCAGAGTGCATGTATTTGACCTTGACACCCATTTCCTTAAGATAGTCAGTCAAGTCTTCAGCCATCTTCTTAGTCAATGTTGTTACAAAGACACGCTCGCCTTTTTCAGTACGGGCATTAATTTCACCAAGGAGGTCATCCATTTGACCCATAGTTGGACGAACTTCGACTTCTGGATCAAGAAGCCCTGTCGGACGGATGATTTGCTCAACCACAGTCTCGGTCTGTTCCATCTCATAGTCGCCTGGGGTAGCAGACACATAGACAATCTGATGCACATGACTCTCGAATTCTTCACGTCGAAGTGGACGGTTATCAAGCGCCGATGGCAAACGGAAACCGTAATCAACCAACATCTTCTTACGAGCTTGGTCCCCGTTATACATTCCCTTAATCTGACCCATTGTCATGTGACTTTCATCAATCATGATGAGGAAATCTTCTGGGAAGAAATCAAGCAAGGTGAACGGTGGCTCGCCCTCTTTTCGCCCATCCATGTGTCGTGAGTAGTTTTCAACACCATTTGTGTAGCCCATCTCACGAAGCATTTCAACATCGTATTCTGTCCTTTGTCGGATACGTTGAGCCTCGATGAGCTTACCCTCAGCTTCAAATTGTTTAACTTGAGCTTCCATCTCTTCCATAATATTCTTGATGGCCTCTTCCATATGCTCTTCATTAGTCATAAAGTGAGTCGCCGGGAAAAGAACAAGGTGCTCGACTTCACCGAGATTGCGTCCTGTCAAACTCTCAATCTCACAGATGCGGTCAATCTCATCACCGAAAAATTCGACACGAAAGGCGTGCTCATCACGGCTGGCAGGAAAAATTTCGACCACATCGCCACGCACACGGAATTTCCCACGTTGGAAATCAATATCGTTTCGCTCAAACTGGATATCAACTAGGTCATTTAGCAGCTTGTCTCGAGAAATCTCTTGGCCTGGTCGAAGGCTGACTGCCGAATCAGCATATTCTTTGGGCGAACCCAAACCGTAAATACAAGAAACAGAAGCCACAACGATAACATCATTACGCTCAAGGAGGGCCGACGTTGCTGAGTGTCGTAGCTTATCAATTTCATCGTTTACAGAGCTATCTTTTTCGATATAGGTATCTGATGATGGTACATAAGCCTCTGGCTGATAGAAATCGTAGTAGGAAACGAAGTATTCCACAGCATTGTCTGGGAAAAACTCCTTGAATTCTCCGTAAAGCTGACCTGCCAAAGTTTTATTGTGGGCAATAACCAAGGTTGGTTTATTCACGCGCTGGATGACCTGACTCATGGTATAGGTCTTACCTGTCCCTGTCGCTCCCTTTAGGATTTGAGCCTTCTCCCCACCTTCGATATTATCAACCAAGGTTTCGATGGCCTGAGGTTGGTCCCCAGAAGGTTCATATTTAGAAACCAAATGAAATTGGTTGTCTTCTTTTCTATCTATCATGGTTTTTCCTTTCATTTATGTAATCATTCATCTCTTGGTCGGAGAAAAATTCTCCTTCTGCGATAGGAATGTGAATCATTCGTGTCTCAGCAACGTATTTGCGCTTTCTTCGTGTCTGATAACCGAGTTTTTTATCATATTTCAAGGCCGTTTTACTATCTTTGAAAAAAATGTATAAAACTCTATACCTCTTCCTTTCCCAAGACCTTATATTTCCGAAATCATCGATACGTTTTAGGATATAGTATATAGTTGATGAGTGCTTGGCATCATCCATTGGCGTTGACCAGTCCTTCATAACCAAGTCAATCTCAGACAGCGGAATCTCAAAGGTGACCCGTCCACATAACCTTCCATAATAAATAAAGGTATCATTGTTAATTTCCAAAATTTTTTTATGACCTTTAAGTCTCACAATACCGTCAACTAAATTAGTCAGAGCATGAAGAAATATTAGTAAAATGAAGAAGGCAACACAGTTATCTACAAAGTTCCCAAAACGATAATCATCTAAAAGAAACCAGCAGAATAGACCGGTGGAAGCGACAAGAAATATAAGTCCATAGACAATTTGGACACAAATCATACCTCGCTCAAGTCTAACTCTCATCTCTTCCCCTTTTCCAAACTTTCTTCTATTTTAACACAGAAGTAAAAAGACCGAGTCTTTGAACTCAGCCTTAAAAGTTTTCTTTTTTCAATTGTAGACGAAGGATAATAATCCCTACCAAGAGAACGAGACAGGTAACGATATTCCCTTCCAGACCAAAGGCTCCACCTGATAACCAATCAGGCACGCCTGACCTGGCCTGAAAGTGCAATAAGCTACCGCCTGCATTCTGCCCACTAACTGCCACGCCAACTATATTCCCTTGCGCAAAGTTCCAAGCACCGTGAAGGGCAGCGACACCCCAGATATTATCTGTCTTGAGCATGTAAAGAGCCAAAAGAACTCCTACTAGAACAATACTGATTAGAGACAAGGCGGTAACACCCTGGTTTCCTAGGTGTAATATTGAAAAGAAAGAACTTGAAATAGCAATTCCCCAGGAAAGGTTCAATTTATTAGTCACCGTCTGAAGTAACCATCCACGTGTCACCAGTTCCTCGGTTCCACCTTGGATAAACCAGAAAGGGATTAGGGATAGTATGTATAAGAGGGTTCTCTGAGAAAAGTCTACTTTTACAAATTCTAACCCTCCAAGTAAATAAGTCCCAAGGAAACTAACTAACAAGAGCAGGGTTCCCAATCCCCAGCCCTTAAGCAGGTTCAACCAAATATGACCCTTGAAGAATCCCAGTGTACGAATGGGACGTTTTTCAACAACTTTAACCCAGAAAAAGATAGCTAAGGCAGTAAAGGCAAAGGCTCCCAACTGAAAATACAAGGTTGAAAATATTTTATAGTAAATCGAATGTATATCCTGGAACTGAATGTTGCCATTTAATACTAAGAACGAAAGAACAATAGCCATTGGAATTCCCACAACAATCCCTGATAGAAATCCACTTATAAGGAAATAACCCAAGGCAATAAAACAGGACAGCATAATCATCAGCCAACTTGGAACTTTATCATATCGGCTAGTATATTTCTCAAGCATACGTTTCTTCATTTTTCAGCTCCTGTAACAAATCTTACATGTATTCGATTACAGTGTAACTAATTGACACAAGCTTGTCAACTTCTTCTCAGATAGCTCTCATAGCTAACGAACCTTGTTACATTTCCTAACATCAAACTTCAAGAAGTTTGATAACAAGACCTTTTTTTGATAGAATAGGAAGGTATTTTATAAAGGAGACTTTTTATAATGAAGAAAAAACTTCTGACACTCTTCTTGAGTGCCATGTCAGTTTTCTTTGTTTTCGGAGTTAAGGTATCTGCTGAAACAATTTCAGTCGTTTCAGACACAGCCTATGCCCCATTTGAATTCAAAGATTCTGATCAGACCTACAAAGGTATCGACGTTGATATCATCAACGAAGTTGCCAAACGTAAAAATTGGGATGTTAACCAAACCTTCCCTGGTTTCGATGCAGCTGTTAACGCTGTTCAATCAGGCCAAGCAGACGCCCTAATGGCCGGTACTACTGTTACCGATGCACGTAAGAAGGTCTTCACTTTCTCAGACACTTATTACGACACTTCAATTGTTATCTATACACGTAGCAGCGACAAAGTCAGCGACTACAAACAATTGAAGGGTAAAACAGTCGGTGTTAAAAACGGTACCGCTGCTCAAACTTGGCTTGATAAAAACGCTAGCAAATATGGTTTTACAGTTAAAACTTTTGACACTAGCGACTTGATGAACAATAGCTTGGATTCTGGTTCTGTTGACGCAGCTATGGACGACACACCAGTTGTTAAATACGCTATTGGTCAAGGAAAAGACTATGCTATCAACATTAAGCCTGAATCTATCGGTAGCTTCGCTTTCGCTGTTAAAAAAGGCGGAAAACACGAAAATCTTATCAAAGACTTCAACGAAGCTCTTAAGGAAATGAAGAAAGACGGCACCTACGACAAAATCATGAACAAATGGTTGGGTGACTCAGAAAAATCTTCTTCATCAAAACCTTCAGCAGATCTTAAATTGACTGGTGATGCTAATGCAAAAGCCACTCCTGCTAAGGAAACCTACACTATCTCAATGGACTCATCTTTTGCTCCATTCGAATACCAAAATGGTTCAGGTAAATATGTAGGTATCGATGTTGATATCATCAATGCTATTGCTAAAAACCAAGGCTTCAATGTCAAATTGACAAACCCTGGTTTCGATGCATCACTTAATGCTGTACAATCTAGCCAAGCTGATGCCGTATTGGCTGGTATGACCATCACTGATGCTCGTAAACAAATCTTTGACTTTTCTGATCCTTACTACACATCAAACATTCGTTTGGCTGTAGCTAAAGGAAGTAAGGTTAAATCTTACAAGGATCTTAAAGGTAAGACTGTAGGAGCTAAAAACGGTACGTCATCTTACTCATGGTTGGAAGACCACGCTGGTGAATATGGCTTTACTGTTCGTGCTTACGATGAAGCTTCTACTATGTATGACAGCTTGAACTCTGGTTCAATCGATGCTCTTATGGATGATGAAGCCGTTCTTCTATACGCTATCCAACAAGGACGTAACTTTACAACACCAATTGAAGGTATTGCTACTGGTGAAGTCGGATTTGCTGTTAAAAAAGGCACTAACCCTGAGTTGATTGAGATGTTCAACAATGGTTTGGCTGCTATCGTTAAAGATGGTACTTACGATAAGATTATCAATAAATACCTTGATAGCAACAAATCAAAAGAAGGAAGCTCAAAAAAAGCTACCGATGAAACAACCATCGTAGGCTTGATTAAAAACAACTACAAACAACTTCTCCAAGGTCTTGGAATTACCCTTGGATTGACCCTTCTTTCATTTGCTATTGCCATGATTATCGGTGTTATCTTCGGTATGATGGCAGTTGCACCAAACAAGACACTCCGCGTGATTTCTCAAGTCTTTGTTGACGTGGTTCGTGGTATCCCATTGATGATTGTTGCAGCCTTCATCTACTGGGGTATTCCTAACTTGATTGAAAATATCACTGGTCACCAATCACCAATCAATGACTTTGTGGCAGCGACAATTGCCCTCTCACTTAACGGTGGTGCTTACATTGCCGAAATTGTACGTGGTGGTATCGAAGCTGTTCCTATTGGTCAGATGGAAGCCAGTCGAAGCTTGGGTGTCCCTTACAATACAACAATGCGTAAGGTTATCTTGCCACAGGCGGTTCGCTTGATGTTGCCAAACTTCATCAACCAATTTGTTATCTCATTGAAAGATACGACTATCGTATCAGCTATCGGTTTGGTTGAACTCTTCCAAACTGGTAAAATCATCATTGCTCGTAACTACCAATCATTCCGTATGTATGCAATCTTGGCCATCCTTTACTTGGTCATCATCACATGCTTGACGAAATTGGCTAAACGACTAGAAAAGAGACTTAAATAATGGCTGAATTGAAAATCGATGTGCAGGACTTGCACAAATCATACGGCGACAATGAAGTCCTTAAAGGCATTGACGCCAAATTCTACGAAGGTGACGTTGTATGTATCATCGGTCCTTCAGGTTCAGGTAAATCAACCTTCCTTCGTACGCTTAACCTACTTGAAACAGTGACATCTGGTAAAGTAGTCGTTGATGGCTATGAATTATCAGATTCTAAGACAAATCTTGACAAAGCCCGTGAAAATATCGGAATGGTCTTCCAACATTTCAACCTTTTCCCACATATGACAGTCCTTGAAAACGTGACATTTGCACCTGTTGAACTCGGACGTATGAACAAGGAAGAAGCTGATAAATTAGCTATGGATCTTCTTGATCGTGTGGGACTTGCTGACAAGGCAGATGCAATGCCAGATAGCCTATCAGGTGGACAAAAACAACGTGTGGCAATTGCCCGTGGTTTGGCAATGAATCCTGATATCATGCTCTTTGACGAACCGACTTCTGCCCTTGACCCTGAAATGGTCGGAGACGTTCTTAACGTTATGAAAGAATTGGCAGAGCAAGGTATGACCATGATTATCGTTACTCACGAAATGGGATTTGCTCGTCAAGTTGCCAACCGAGTAATCTTTACTGCGGACGGTGAGTTCCTCGAAGATGGTACTCCAGATCAAATCTTTGATAACCCACAACACCCACGTTTGAAAGAATTCTTGGACAAGGTTCTAAACGCCTAATTATCAAAACAGTTACTCTTGCTAGAGTAGCTGTTTTTGATTACCATTTTGGATAAGAAAAACAGAGCAAGTGCTAGACTTGCTCTGTTTCTTCATTTAGTTCAGGGTGTTTTGCTGCTTCTTCCCTTGCCAAGCGCTCACGCTCAAGACGGAGTTTTCGGTTAGGATTTAAGCGCGTAAAGAGTTCTTCAAGTTTCTTTGGATTCCAAACATCGGCCGCAGAAACAAAATTTCCATCTTTATCCCTGAAGGATATCGGTTTATCTCCCATTGTAAACCTCTTATTTCAATATTTTTATATTCACCAACTTCACACAGTTAGTGAGGTTGATAGGTAGTCCGCCATAGCGGCTGCCGTAGACTATCTTGTGCTTCAGCACTTAGAGAGTCTTTCAACGTCAATCAACAAACTCAAACTCGAAGTTACCGATACGAACGATGTCGCCATCCTTAGCACCACGTTCACGAAGCGCTTCATCAACTCCCATACCACGCAATTGACGTGCAAATTTCATGATAGATTCGTCACGTTCCATGTTAGTCATGACAAAGAGTTTTTCAAGTTTCTCACCAGAAAGTACCCATGAGGCATCGTCATCACGGCTAATTTCAAATGGACGTTCATCCTCGTTAAAGCCGTAGTACACTTCTTCTTGTTCCATATCGTCTTCGCTATAAAGCAAGAATTCATCAGTCTCATCAAGTAACTCTGCAGTAGCTTCCAAGAGATTTTCCAAACCTTGGTGAGCCAAACTTGAAATTGGGAAAATTTGTGGCAACTCATCAAATTCATCATAGTTAGCAGCCAATTTTTCTTTAAACTCTTTCAAGTTTTCCTCAGCCCCAGGCATGTCCATCTTATTAGCCACAATAATTTGTGGACGTTCCATCAAGCGAAGGTTGTAAGTTTCCAACTCTTTGTTAATTTGAAGATAATCCTCGTAAGGATCACGCCCTTCACTCGCTGACATATCAATCACATGAAGGATAACACGTGTACGCTCAATATGGCGAAGGAACTGTGTTCCCAAACCAACACCCTGGCTAGCCCCCTCAATCAATCCTGGAAGGTCAGCCATGGCAAAGCTCTCACCTGACTTCGTACGAACCATCCCCAAGTTAGGAACAATTGTCGTAAAGTGATAGGCACCAATCTTTGGTTTTGCTGCGGTTACCACACTGAGGATTGTTGATTTACCAACAGATGGGAAACCAACCAAACCAACATCCGCCAAAATCTTCAATTCCAATTGAAGTTCACGCTCTTCACCTGGTTCACCATTTTCAGCGATTTCAGGAGCAGGGTTACGAGGTGTCGCAAAACGGATATTTCCACGTCCACCACGTCCACCGTGAGCAATGACAAACTCTTGGCCATCCTCAACCATATCAGTAATGACCTTACCGGTCTCAGCATCACGAACTGTCGTACCAGGTGGGATGCTAACGATGAGGTCTTCAGCACCTCGTCCGTGCATTCCCTTGGTCATCCCTTTTTCGCCATTCTTAGCCTTGAATTTACGATTATAACGGAAATCCATAAGGGTACGCAAGCCTTCGTCAACCTTGAAAATGACTGAGCCACCCTTACCACCGTCACCGCCCCAAGGACCGCCATTGGGTACATATTTCTCACGACGGAAGGCAACCATCCCGTCTCCACCACGACCAGCTTTGACACTAATCTTGGCTGTATCTAAAAACATACTCATCTATATTTCTCTCTTTCTGATTTGTATGCCATGTACAAATTCAATCACAAACGAAAGAATTTCCGACATACACAAAAAAACGCTTGATAGCGTCTTAAAGGACAGCTGCGACTGCTTGGAAAATCAATGCCCCAACTGTTACTAATAGCATAATCAAAACGACCAATACTGTTAGACGTTCAAAAAATGATTTCTTACGTGGTCCGTTATCTCCAAATGCCACTTGAATTTACCTCGTTTTTTCTTCTATTATTTCACAATAATAGTAACAAAAATCTGCCTATTTCGCAACTCTTAGACTAGCTTAAGCCAAAGGAATTCCAAAAACCGTTAAAGCTTCCAACTCCTCCTCGGTCAAACGTCGCCAAGCACCGACCTCTAAATCACTGGGCAGGCTTAAAGGCCCCATACTTAGACGTTGTAACTCTGTCACTTCCTTACCACAAGCTGCCACCATACGCTTAACCTGATGAAATTTCCCTTCAGCAATGGTAATCTGAACCAGGCTAGTCCCAGTAGCCCTATCTACTGAAATAATCTCTAGTTTAGCTGGTTGGCAAGTGTGATCTTTGAGTTCAATTCCTTTTTCAAAAGCCAGAATATCCTCCTGATCCATGATTCCATCAACCTTAGCCTGATAAATCTTATCAACATGTTTCTTTGGAGACAGCATAGCGTGAGCTAAATCGCCATTATTGGTCAAAAGCAAGAGACCGTGAGTATCAATATCCAAACGTCCAACAGGAAAGACCTGCTTATGTCTGGCTGTATCATCCAGTAAATCAAGCACTGTCTTGTGACGAGCATCCTCCGTCGCTGAAATGACACCCTGAGGCTTATTTAAAAGATAGTAAACAAAGGTCTCGTGTGTTAATGCTTGACCTTGAAAAGCAATCTGGTCTTGATTCTCATCAATCTGAGTCTTAGGTGATGTCTCCACCTGACCATTTACGGTCACTTGCTTCTTTTTGAGAAAGGTCTTGACTTGACTGCGACTACCAACACCACAATCAACCAAAAACTTATCCAGACGCATCTATACTTCCTCCTTTATTGGAATCCAAACTTCCATTTCATAATCTTCAGCCTGACGATTCCCTGGTGGATAAACCTCTACAGTTGGCTGATTAATCATTTCAAAATGTTTCTTAGCATAATGAAAACTCTCCCAAACAGCTGCGGTTGCAGGCCCTCTAAGTGTAAAAACCGCATAAGTAGCTGGTGCAAGAGCAATCATTTCCATACTATCATCCTCACCAGCCAAGGCCGTTACATAAGTCTTGCGACTGCCATCATTGATCCGAATACCATAGGTAGGAACAGCCAAATCATCTTGTTCTGCCAAAAAGGGTACCCAAAGGAAGTCTGTTGGCTTACCTAGTTCCTCGCCCTCAAAAGCCATCCCTGAAAAACTCAAAAATCCCTTTTGAACAACCTTCACATCATAACGAACGGTTACTAAATCTAGCTTTTGAATCACCTTTTTCAGTTTTGTCAGTTCAACTGGAACCTCATCCGCTAGGACATAGGAAATCCTTTCTACAAATGCTTCTTTTTCAGCATTACCAGAACCTATAGGAACCAAAACCCAATCTTCTGCTGTAACACTTTGGTCTTCACAAAGGTAGGTAAAGTGCTTTCCTCCTTCGTTAAAAGACACATCAGCTAAACGAAAAAGGGGCTCAGGCAAATCGACAACCACCATCTCAAGCCCCTTTGCTTGAAACAAGAGCTCTTGATCTCTTAAACGCACTTTCATAGCCAAGCTATCACTATCAATAGAAAAGCTGTTATCCAAGTCCATTACAGACTGAAAGAAGGCCTGGTGTAACCCTGAAAAAGTCCAGACAGCATGCCAACGACACATCATCTCATAATCATCAATGGTCACAAGAAGAGAGAGCTCCTGCTGGTCTGACGCATAAGAATAGGCTTGAACGCTCAATTGGTCTGGTGTCAGGTAGTCATTAACAAAGACCGCAAAGTCATCCATGGTTTGAAAATCTGACATAAACGCTCCTTTTCTATTCCTCGACCGAGCCTGTCACATACATGGTAAATGTAGCCCTTGTAAGGATTTTCTCTTCCTGATTAGTAATGACAACTTCCACCACCTTAGTCGTCTTACCATTATGAACACACAGACCTTCAATCTTGAGTTGGTCAGACAAATGCCCTGCCTTGAGATAATTGATATTAGACTGAAGCGTCACCGCATAGTCACCTGTTGAAATGGCTACGAGCCCTGCGACCTGATCACAAAGCGTAAACAAATAGCCTCCGTGAGCATTACCAAAATAATTCAGGGACTTCTCGACTACCATAGTTGTCACGATGACATGGCCCGTTTCAAATAGTTCTTCTTGAAAATTCTCAAACACTCGGATTTCATGTAGTTTGTCTTGCATAGCAAGCCCTCCTATTGTTGCTCATTCCACAGCTAGTGAAATGACACGTCTTTATCTACTAGTATAACACGAAGTTCATAAAGGATAGTAAGCTTATTTGGCTAAGCTAATATCAACCTGAATATCTTCACGAAAGAGCTTCTTCACTCGGCAAAAATTATCCACAAAAGCCAAGAGTTCTTGCTCATTTTCCAAAATCAGATCCTCAGGTAAATGAATGGCAAGGGTGAACTGCCCTTCTTCATAGTTGGAATCAACCTGAATAGCAAGCTCCTCGATTCCCTGATACTTGGCAAAATAGCTCTGTAGACACATGGTCACACAGGAAGCCAAGGCAATATTCACCAAGCTCATCGGTGTTTCCCCATCTTCCGTATAGCCAAAAAGTTCTACAGGTGCTCCGTAACCCTCTGAAAGCGAATGGAAACGTTTGTCACCTTTAATTGTTGTTTGATACATCATGTCACCTCAATCTATTTTTTATTATTATAACAAAGAGAGGCCTAAGTACCGAGCTGAACGCTTTGAAATATCTATCAAAAGAAGAAAAAGCGTAAAGGCTTGTAGCTCTTATTTTCCAATAGATTAGCCTTGTACAACACGGATATTACCGAGGGATTACAGTTGATTAAAAATAACTGGAAGCGCTTTTAAAATTTCATTTTTTCATTTAAAATGAATTTACTAAGGAAAAAGGGAGACTATTATGAAAACATTTTCTAAATTAACTTTAGCCTCTGTCTCAGTTCTTGCCTTGTTGACCTTAGCAGCATGTGGCAACTCTAAAGACAAAACTGACTCGTCATCTTCAACAACATCATCAAGCAAGGTGACCAAAGAATCTTCTTCAACTGATTCAAGTGCTTCAGTAAAAGTCAACAAAGACGGATCAACTGAGGTCAGCGACGGAAACGGTAACTCAGCAAAAACAAACGGCAATAATACTGTCGAAGCCAACGATAGCGAAGGTAACAGCGCAACAGTTGGTCAAGACGGCTCAGTCGAAGTTAATAGCCAAGACGGTACAAATGTCAAAGTTGGATCAGACGGAACTGTCTCAATTGGTAACTAAATAAGATAAAAAAGGCTAGCTCTTCTGCTAGTCTATTTTTTAGATTTAGATTGATGTAAACGCTTCCTGAAAGTGCTATAATAGGCGTGGAAATCCAAATTCAGGAGGTGAGACAATGAAAAATAAAATCATCTTGGGATGTCTGGCTGCAGCGACTTGTGAAATTCTCTTTGGTCTCAGTTTTATCTTTACTAAATCTATTACAGCACAGGTCAGTGACCTGGCTTTAATCTCTTGGCGCTTTGTCACAGCCTTCCTTTTTATCAACCTCTATTTTCTCATCAGTCGACGTCGGATAAACATGAACGGTAGAAATCTTAAACCCCTGACACGTATTGCCATCCTCAATCCGATAATCTATTTTATCTGTGAAACCATTGGCATTCGTATGACGACGGCTTCTGAAAGTGGAGCCTTTCTTGCCTGCATCCCAGTCGTTGCCCTTATCATGTCTAGCCTTATTTTAAAAGAATGGCCCAGCCGTTGGCAGGTGGTCGGTGTCATCACAACCCTCATCGGTATCATCATAGCTGTCTTTGCTGCTGGCGGTTCTACCCACTTCTCCCTTGTGGGCTACTTGATTCTAGGTCTAGCAGTTGTCTCCTACGCCCTCTATTGCGTTGATGTCGAAAGAGCCAGTCAATTCAGTAGCCTTGAGATTACCTACTTTATGCTTGCCAGTGGTTGTCTGACATTTGGACTCTTTGCACTCAGCCAAGGCTTTCTAGCAGGTGATTTGAAAGAGCTCTTGCTTCTCCCTGTGAGCAATCCAAAATTCACTATCACTATCATTTATCAAGGCTTGGGATGCAGTGTTCTGGGCTATCTGCTTTCAAATTTTGCCATCGCAAATATCGGGGTCAACCGAACAGCATCCTTTATTGGGATTTCGACCATTATCTCAATTCTAGCTGCTGTTGTCGTCTTAGGAGAACCCTTCTCGCAGCTACAAATTTTTGCAGGCATTTTAGTCGTCCTGGGCGTCTATGTAGCCAATCATAACCACCCGTCTAACGGGTGGTT
>NZ_KV832513.1:0-1684 GCF_001837455.1 Streptococcus sp. HMSC068F04 | reverse complement strand
CCTATCAAAACATTAGTGACCATCTATAAAACCTATATGGGGCACTACAAATTGAATAGTAGGATTTCTAAAAGTAAGGCTCAGGTTCATTATATCTATGGTGAAAAAGAATTGAACTGTGTTAAGGAATCAGCTAGATTGTTTCAGCAGTTGTATCCCAACACTATCCTGTATGAAGCAAAGGGTTATAATCACGGCTATTTATCAGCCTACCTACCTCAAGAGTGGATTGAGTTGGTTGTTCCATTTTTGGAGAATAATAATTGATTACACACAAAAACCACCCCACAAGCTACAACTTGTGGGGCATTTTCTTATATTATTTTTTCACTTACAAAATAACGTCTGTTTTTTCAACTTTATAGAGGGCTATTCCCATGATTAGGGTTAAGACGAGAAGAATTAAAACAGCAGGGGTCCAAGAGTTAAAGAGTTGTTTGCTTGAACCGAATAGGACTGGTCCAAGTGCCGCAAAGATATAGCCTCCGGTTTGGGCTAAGCCTGATAGTTGGGCTGTTTTTTCAGGGGTGCTAGCCTTCATTGAAAAGGCAACCATCATGTAAGGGAATAGGACACTAGCAGAACTTCCGATTAAGAGGTTAAGGATTAACCAATACACAAAGCTGTCTGTATTGACTAGGAGCATGGCAACTCCGACGAATCCTGCTAGGACGGTAATCACTAGCATCAAATGACGGTTGCGATCAGAAAGTTTCGTGATTAGGCTAGGAACAATCATAGAGAATGGAATACTCGTCAGTGTAAAAACGGAAGCTAGAATTCCGGCATTGGCTTCGCCGACACTAGCTTGAGTAGCCATGGTTGGAAGCCAAGTGATAGTGGTATAGAAGAAGAGTGACTGTAATCCACCGAAAATCATGATGGCCCAGACTTTGCCGCTCTTATACCAACTGCCTGAGTTTTCGCTGGTAGAAGTATCTTGTTCTAAATAATGATTATGGCGGACATTAGGAAGCCAAACCACAAGAGCCAAGGCACAGACTGCTGTCAATACCCAGACCAAACCTTGCCATGAGGTTGCCTTAGTGATTGGAACGGCTACCGATGAAGCCACGGCTGTGGACAAGCCCATGGCTGTAATGTAGAGTGTGGTTAAGAATCCTAACTGATTTGGCTCATTAGCCTGAATTAGGCTTGGGAGAAGGACGTTGATAAAGGCAATCCCAGCTCCGACTAAAAGCGTTCCCGCATAAAGAAGAGGGAGATTGACGGTACGCAGAGCAGAACCAAGAGTCATCACAATTAAAACACCTAGGAAGAGTCTTTCGATACCAAAGCGTTTGGCCCACCTAGCCGCAAAAGGCGAGAATATGGCAAAGGTCAAGAGAGGCAGACTTGTCAAGAGACCGAGTGAACTGACCTCAACACCTAGACCAGAAGCAATGTCTGATAAGACAGTGGACAAGGTTGTGAACGGAGCCCGCAAAACGATCCCTAGAAGAAGGATTCCAGGGATTAGAAAATGTGAATGTTTCTGTTTCATAAAGCATCTCCATGTTTAATAAGGGGATTTAAGATTATAAGAATATGACACTAATGCGTCACTTCCATCTTACCATAAATGATGGGGGTAATGAAAGCGATTACGTTAGGTTATCGCAAAGAAAAAGAGAGAATCTTTAGTTATAAAATTTTCCCTAATTGTCAAGTCAAGTGCAACAAA
>NZ_KV832512.1:0-1810 GCF_001837455.1 Streptococcus sp. HMSC068F04 | reverse complement strand
CCACCCGTTAGACGGGTGGTTATGATTTGTCTGTTATTACCTCTTAGGGGCTAAACCGTGCCACTTACCTAAAAGGCCTTGTTTTGTGTAAAGTAGTTGTTATAATGGAAGCATCAAAAGGACAAGAAAGGAGTATTATGAAAGTTAGAATCGAATTGGACCCATCCATGGATGAGCCTGAAATCTTGATTCGAGCTCCTCGGTTAACACAGGAATTGGCCCAGCTCCAAGAATCTATTCTAAAGAAAAAGTTAGTTCCTTTAGCCTTTTACAAGAATCGAAGCGAATATTTTCTGGATTTGGCAAATATTCTCTTTTTTGAAACAGACGGGGAAAAGATTTTTGGACATACCAAGGATGAGGCCTATGAGGTGAAGCAAAAGCTCTACGAATTAGAAGAGTTGCTCCCGATTACCTTTTGTCGGATTTCCAAATCGACGATTGTTAATGCTAAGCAGATTTATTCTTTAGAGAAGTCTTTTTCGGGGACTAGTACGGTGAATTTCTATCAGACCCACAAGCAGGTCCATGTATCAAGACGCTACTATCAAGTTTTAAAAGAACGACTAAACGAAATGAGGTAAGATAATGAGAAAGAAATTAATTGGGATCCTCTTGATCCTTTTGGCAGCTTTGGTAATTGTACAAGACTATTTTATAAAATGGGAAATTAGTATTTGGATGTTGGCCTGGGTAGTCTTATTGGCAATTTTGTCCCTTTCTAGTCTTTTGAAGCGACATTTTGGTCTTGGTTTCGCCTATGGCATTGTGGCTCTATTTTCACTTAATGGACAGTTCCATTTTCTTCCAGTATCTAATTCGGTCCTTATCTTTTCTTCGATTCTTGCAGTTATTGGCTTGAACATTCTCTTCAATCCTTCTAGTAAAACAAAGAATCGCTTTGGACTGGGTTCTACTGGCTCAGACGCTAATAATGGTGGAAATGATATTGATGTCACTTTTTCAGTAGTGACCAAATATCTCAATGACCAGCAATTTACGCATGGGAGTGCGGATGTTAGTTTAGGACAGGCTTCCGTTTATTTGGATAATTGCCGTATTGAGGGGCCATCTGCTCAGTTTGATGTGGACGTTTCTCTTGGAAGTCTTAGCCTCTATGTGCCCAGTGATTGGCGGGTGCATGTGAATGTGGATAACTCTCTTTCAGCTGTACAGCATGAGGAAAATCCTAGTAACTTAACTAACAAGGATTTCTACATCAAAGGTGATGTTTCCTTGGGTAATTTAGAAATTATTTATGTTGGTGAGAATGCGATTGATTAAGTTAGTGGAGGGAACATCTGATTAATATAATACCTATTGTTTTATCTCATCTCCTGTGATAAGATAGGCTCAATCTATTTTCAGGAGGGACAAGACATGGTTTCTACTATTGGTATTATAAGTTTATCTAGTGGGATTATCGGTGAAGACTTTGTCAAGCACGAAGTGGACTTGGGTATTCAACGTCTCAAGGACCTCGGACTCAATCCTATCTTTTTACCTCATTCGCTAAAAGGCTTAGATTTTATCAAAGAACATCCTGAAGCTCGTGCAGAGGATTTGATTCATGCCTTTTCTGATGATAGCATCGACATGATTCTATGTGCCATTGGTGGAGACGATACCTATCGCTTGCTACCCTACCTCTTTGAAAATGACCAACTACAAAAGGTTATCAAACCAAAGATTTTTCTCGGTTTCTCGGATACAACCATGAACCACCTCATGTTGCATAAGCTAGGGGTCAATACTTTCTACGGCCAATCATTTCTAGCAGACATTTGTGAGTTAGACAAAGAAATGTTGC
>NZ_KV832511.1:0-1366 GCF_001837455.1 Streptococcus sp. HMSC068F04 | reverse complement strand
TCTTTGTTGCACTTGACTTGACAATTAGGGGAGAAGGTATTACCAGCTTTCGAAACGATAGAATCTTTAAGTGAACTCAAGGTTGACTTAAAGCTAGCACTATCAATGATTGAAGACTTAGATAAATTCATAGCAAAATTCACCAGAAGGTTAATTTGCGTATCAGAAAGATCCAAGTTGTAATTATTGATAGTTTGCTGAACAATCGTTTTAGCTTGGTCTTCAGTCAACTTATCCCCTTTATCAGCAACTGCTGACTTAATATCAGTCATAGCTACATTAAGCTTGTCGGCAGCATAGTCACTCTTGCCTGAATTTTCCTCATTAATTTGAGAAAGGGTTTTAAGTTCCTCCTGCGCAAGCTCTTTGCTTTCATCTGATACCTTAGCCCCGTTTTGTTCAAGAGAATAGTAAATACCAGCCAAGGCACTTTCACCAGTAACTGCAATCGGTGCTGCTACGGTAATCTTAGCATGTTCGATACCAAGTGTCGTTGCAGCATTACGATACATATCTGGAGTGATTTTCGTGATATTTTGCGGTGTCACAATCTCTACACTCAAGGTTTCCTTAGCACCAAGCTTAGCAATCTTAACTGAAGAATAAAGCTGAAGACTAGAATCGTCAGCAACATTCATGATATTCGCATATGCAGATGTCGTCAAGGTCTTGACATTAGTATCCTTACTACTGTCATACCCTAACAAATTCAAGGTTTCATTACGCTGCTCTTCCGATAATGAATAACCCATCACATAGTCTGGTTGAACATAAGATTCATCAATGACCTTTTGGACTTGCGATGATGTTGCTGCTTGTGCAACCGAAGTGAAGGCTGTTACTGAAGCCAATAAAGCCATCCCAGTAACAAGAAGTTTTTTCAATTTCATGTGTGTTTCCTTTCGAAAATAGAATAGTATTCCATAATCTCCTAAAGGACGACTGGCTATGAGTCCAATCGTGAATTTATTATACCATGACTTAAAAAATTAAGGTCAAAAAAACTACTCGTGCAACTCCAAGGGAAGACCATCCGGATCAGCAAAGAAAGTCATCTTTTCACCGGTAAAAGTATCCTTGCGAATAGGTTGGCAGGAAATACCCTTCTCTTCTAAACTCTTGACAACCTCTTCAATATTAGTCACTCTGAAAGCTAAATGACGTAAGCCACATGCCTCAGGATAAGACGGACGTTTAGGTGGCTCCACATAGTTCGGATCACTGGTCTTATTGCCAAAGATTTCAAGTTCTATATCCCCACAACGTAGGTCTAACTTATAATCGTGACGTTCTGGACGGTGATTTTCCCGAATAATCTCAAAACCAAGTTTATTGACCTTGAATATACAATATAAGTGCACAATAA
>NZ_KV832510.1:0-41128 GCF_001837455.1 Streptococcus sp. HMSC068F04 | reverse complement strand
AGTTTTACCCACTACAGAAATTATAGAGCCATATTAAGAAGAGCTTAGGCTCTTCTTTTTTTGTACAGAAAATAAGGCTCTTTTGAAGCAAGTTAAAGGGCGTTTCAAAAACTGCAATGGCAAATTGCAAACTGGCTAATAGGATTAAACGTGTCCATAGTGAGACTGAGGTTTGGTTAATATAGGAAACGAGAGTTTGTTTAAAGGTAAGAAAGAAGAAAAGAGGAATAAGTGTAAGTATGAGGATTATATGTAAATCCTGATCAGCTTTTTTCTGAATTTTATTTAGTTGTTTTTTCATTGTTATTCTGCCTTTCTATTTTGATTATATGGTAGATGTACTTGTACTAGTAATAAGCTAGAAATCCTTCTGATTTTGCTATCTCTTTTAGGTATTTTGTGATATAATGAAAACGTATTAAAAAATTAAGGAGTCTGATCAAATGGCTAAATTGACTGTTAAAGATGTTGACTTGAAAGGGAAAAAAGTTCTCGTTCGTGTTGACTTCAACGTTCCTGTAAAAGACGGTGTGATCACTAATGATAACCGTATCACTGCTGCTCTTCCAACAATCAAGTATATCCTTGAACAAGGTGGACGTGCAATCCTCTTCTCTCACCTTGGACGTGTAAAAGAAGAAGCTGACAAAGAAGGTAAATCACTTGCTCCTGTAGCTGCTGACTTGGCTGCTAAATTGGGTCAAGACGTTAAATTTATCCCAGGAGTTACACGTGGCGCTGAATTGGAAGCAGCTGTTAACGCTCTTGAAGATGGACAAGTTCTCTTGGTTGAAAACACTCGTTTTGAAGATGTTGATGGCAAGAAAGAATCTAAAAATGATCCTGAACTTGGTAAATACTGGGCATCACTTGGGGATGGTATCTTCGTAAATGATGCATTCGGTACAGCTCACCGTGCACACGCATCTAACGTTGGTATCTCAGCAAATGTTGACAAAGCTGTTGCTGGTTTCCTTCTTGAAAACGAGATTGCTTACATCAAAGAAGCAGTTGAAACTCCAGAACGTCCATTCGTAGCTATCCTTGGTGGTTCTAAAGTATCTGATAAGATTGGTGTTATCGAAAACCTTCTTGCAAAAGCTGATAAAGTTCTTATCGGTGGTGGTATGACTTACACATTCTACAAAGCACAAGGTATCGAAATTGGTAACTCACTTGTGGAAGAAGATAAACTTGATGTTGCTAAAGCTCTTCTTGAAAAATCAAACGGTAAATTGATCTTGCCAGTTGACTCAAAAGAAGCTAATGCATTTGCTGACTACACTGAAGTGAAAGACACTGAAGGTGAAGCAGTAGACCCAGGTTTCCTTGGTTTGGATATCGGTCCTAAATCAATTGCTGAATTCGATAAAGCCTTGACTGGTGCGAAAACAGTTGTATGGAATGGTCCTATGGGTGTATTTGAAAACCCTGACTTCCAAGCTGGTACAATCGGTGTGATGGATGCTATCGTGAAACAACCAGGCGTTAAATCAATCATCGGTGGTGGTGACTCAGCTGCCGCAGCAATCAACCTTGGACGTGCAGATAAATTCTCATGGATTTCTACTGGTGGTGGTGCTTCTATGGAACTTCTTGAAGGTAAAGAACTTCCAGGATTGGCTGCACTTACTGATAAATAAGTCTATTAGAATGAAAAGAGTTGGGAAACCAACTCTTTTTTGTGTCATCTCATTGAGTATTTGATAGAGGCTAAAACTATTATTGGGAAGTAAGTTTCTTTCAAAAAATTGCGATTATTAGTTTGAACTTTGCGGCATAATACTGTAGAAGTAGCCAAAAGTTTCATAATCATGTTAAAATAGTAAAATGGGATTGAAATTTGAACCGAAGAAATTTAAATTTGGTATGCGTACACTTAAGACGGGGATTGCTGTCTTTCTAGTTTTAGGTCTTTTTTCTGCATTAGGGTGGGAAGGGCTTCAGATTGGTTGTTTGACAGCAGTCTTTAGTCTTCGAGAAAACTTCGATAGAAGTATTCAGTTTGGTAAGTCACGTATTTTTGCGAATACGGTTGGAGGGCTTTTATCGCTATTATTTTACTTTGTGAATATGTGGTTTAATCATTCAGTTTGGGTGACTTTGCTATTGGTTCCAATTTTGACAATGCTGACGATTGTCATTAATGTGTCTTTTAATAATGCATCTGGTGTTATTGGAGGGGTGGCTGCACTTCTGATTATTACCTTGTCTATTCCACCTGATAATACCTTTACTTATGTTATTGCTCGAGTCTTTGAAACTTTCTGTGGAGTCTTTATAGCAATCCTTGTCAATTATGATTATGATTGGTTACTTAAACACTTAAAATAAGAATGATAGGGTTCTATTGAACTCTATTTTTTATGTTTTTTTGATAAAATCCTTAAATTAGAGCGAATACACAATGTAATGTTCGGGAATTGCTTATTGTGTAAGAAAAAGTAACATAAACTGTTGACATGTAGAAATATTCAGAATATAATTGTTAGGAAAGGAGGATGATCATGGCAAGAGAGAAAGAATTAAGGCGTTCTCTAGCTGTTTTTCCGATTGGAACAGTTATGAAATTGACTGATTTAACTGCTCGTCAAATTCGTTACTATGAAGATCAAGGTTTAATTCAACCTGAACGTACAGCTGGAAATCGTCGGATGTACTCATTAAATGATATGGATCGTTTATTGGAAATCAAAGATTTTTTGGATGATGGTTACAATATTGCAGCGATTAAGCATGAGTACGAAGAGCGTGAAGTTCGTGCCCAACAAAAACAAGCGGCTTTAACAGATGCGGACGTTCGACGTATCTTGCATGATGAACTCCTTCAGCAAGGCCGTTTTACGACCCCGTCACAACAATTTGGTAACTTGCGTATCTAATTACGCTTTGAACTTTTATTTTTGGTTTTTATAAAGGAGACCCCTATTATGGCAATCACAGCAGCTGATATTCGTCGCGAAGTCAAAGAGAAGAATGTTACTTTCTTGCGTTTAATGTTCTCTGATATTCTTGGTGTTATGAAGAACGTTGAAATTCCTGCGACAGATGAACAGTTGGATAAGGTACTTTCAAATAAAGCTATGTTTGATGGTTCATCAATCGAGGGATTTGTTCGTATCAACGAATCTGATATGTATCTTTACCCAGATCTTGATACGTGGACAGTTTTCCCTTGGGGTGATGAAAATGGTGCAGTAGCTGGTCTTATTTGTGATATCTATACTTCTGCAGGTGAACCATTTGCCGGTGACCCTCGTGGTAACTTGAAAAAGGCTTTGCGTCATATGGAAGAAGTTGGTTATAAATCATTTAACCTTGGACCAGAACCAGAATTCTTCCTTTTCAAATTAGATGAACAAGGTAATCCTACGCTTGAAGTTAACGATAAAGGTGGTTATTTTGACCTTGCACCAACTGACCTTGCAGACAATACACGTCGTGAAATCGTTAATGTCTTGACAGAAATGGGATTTGATGTTGAAGCATCTCACCACGAAGTGGCGGTTGGTCAACATGAAATCGACTTCAAGTATACAGATGTTTTGAAGGCTTGTGATAATATCCAAATTTTCAAATTGGTTGTTAAGACAATCGCTCGTAAACATGGTCTTTATGCGACATTTATGGCGAAACCTAAATATGGTATTGCTGGTAGCGGTATGCACTGTAACATGTCTCTCTTCACTGAAGAAGGAAATGCATTCTTTGATCCAGAGGATCCACGTGGTATGCAATTGTCTCAAGATGCTTACTACTTCCTTGGTGGTTTGATGAAACATGCATACAACTATACTGCAATTATTAACCCAACAGTGAACTCTTACAAACGTTTGGTTCCTGGATACGAAGCTCCTGTATATATTGCATGGGCAGGTAGCAACCGTTCACCATTGATCCGCGTTCCTGCGTCTCGTGGTATGGGTACACGTTTGGAATTGCGTTCAGTAGACCCAATGGCAAACCCATACTTGGCACTTGCTGTTCTTTTGGAAGCTGGTCTTGATGGTATTATCAACAAGATTGATGCTCCAGATCCAGTTGAAACAAATATCTACTCAATGTCTCCTGAAGAACGTAAAGAAGCAGGTATTATTGATTTGCCATCAACACTTCGTAACGCTCTTAAAGCATTGGAAACAGATGAAGTGGTTCGTCAAGCTTTGGGTAATCATATCTATACTAACTTCCTTGATGCGAAACGTATGGAATGGGCAAGCTATGCTACCTTTGTTTCACAATGGGAAATTGATAACTACTTGGATATTTATTAAGAAATTAAATTTGAAAATCAGGTTATGCCTGGTTTTCTTTTTCTTTTAAATTCATTAAGTTCTTGGACAAATTACGTAGTTTTAACTGAGCTGTTTTCTTTTGTCATATTTCTTTATTCACCCTTAATCGCATTAAAATATGTGAGTGTTAAACTAATTTTATATTAATCTTATTCAGGGGGAAATATGAAAACTACAAAAAAAGCTGCTTTGGTAGCAGCCTCAAGTGCATTATTGCTCGGTCTTACAGTCGCACAAACAGTTAATGCTGATACTTATACAGTTCAAAATGGAGATTCATTCTTCGGGATTGCTAGTCAGTATGGGGTAGATCCTTATCAATTGGCAGCTGAAAATGGCATGACTATTTGGTCAACAATTGTTCCTGGTGGAAGCTTGGAAGTTTCAGGTGCTACGACAGCAGTTGAGGAAACGACAGAAGCTTCTTCTTCAGAGGTAACAGCTACTGATTCAGATGCTACTTGGAATCGTTACCCAGTTGGTCAATGTACATGGGGTGTTAAGGAAGTTGCTCCATGGGTAAGTAACTGGTGGGGTAATGGTGGCGATTGGGCAGGAAGCGCTGCTAGCCAAGGTTATGCTGTAGGTTCAACACCTGTGACAGGATCAATTGTATGTTGGACTGATGGTGGTTATGGTCACGTTGGTTATGTAACACAAGTTGATCAAGATGGTCAAATTCAAATCTTGGAGTCAAATTATCAAGGTCAACAACAAATCAATAACTATCGTGGTTGGTTTGACCCACAAAACTCAACTACACCAGGTTCAGTATCTTACATTTATCCAGGTGCATAAAATGAAAAAAGCGTTATAAACGCTTTTTTTACTTGCTGGAAGGGTTGTGCTCCAGACTGTATTTAAACTTAAAAAATGGTAGCCATCCAGCTACCATTTTTTTATTTATCAGGTGTGAGAATCATTGGAATAATGATTGGTTCACGTTCTGTCTTTTCATATAAGAATGGGCGTAAAGCATTGACGATAGCACCATTAACGGATTGGATGCTAGCATCCTTATTCTTAAGAGCGATACGAATAGCATTGAATAGAATGCGTTGGCTTTCACGGATAAGATCGCCAGATTCACGCATATAGATGAAGCCACGACTGAGGATGTCTGGACCAGCTAGAATCATCTTAGACTTGAAGTCAACAGTTGCTACGGCAAGTACGACACCATCTTCAGAGAGATCACGACGGTCACGAAGAACGGCCGCTCCGATATCGCCGATACCATTACCATCAACGTAGATATCTTGGGCATTGAAGTGACCTGCACGACGAGCAGAGTCTTTTGTTAGGGCTAAGACATCACCATTTTCCATAATGAAGATATTATCTTTTGGAACGCCACAATCAACAGCAAGGCCTGCGTGAACTTTCTGCATGCGGTATTCACCGTGAACAGGCATGAAGAATTTTGGTTTGATCAAACGAAGCATGAGTTTTTGCTCTTGTTGACCACCGTGTCCAGAGGTATGGATATTGTTGATTTTACCGTGGATAACATCGACACCAGCTTCTTGAATAGTATTAATCAAGCGGTTAACGCTAGTTGTGTTTCCTGGGATAGGGCTAGATGAGAAGATAACAGTGTCACCAGGTTGCAGTGTCACTTGGCGGTGCATCCCATTAGCGATACGTGCAAGGGCTGCCATAGGCTCTCCTTGAGAACCAGTACACATGATAAGAATCTCACTGGCATGGTAGTTTTTCATCTCACTAGGGTCAATGATAGTTCCTTTTGGAACTTTGATGTAGCCTAGTTCAACCCCATTGACGATGGCTTTTTCCATAGAACGTCCGAAGACAACAATCTTACGGCCAGTTTTTACAGCGGCTTCGGCAGCTTGTTGCAGACGGAAAATGTTTGAGGCAAATGAGGCGAAGATAATACGTCCGTGGATGCCTTCAATAATTTTCATGATGGATTGACCAACGACCTTCTCGGAATTTGTGAAAGTTGGTACTTCAGCATTGGTTGAGTCTGAGAGGAGGCAAAGGACGCCTTCTTCACCAAGTGCAGCCATACGGTGAAGGTCTGCTGGCTCACCTACTGGGGTGAAGTCAAACTTAAAGTCACCGGTACAAACAATTTTACCTTGAGGTGTATGGATGACAATACCGAGAGGTTCTGGAATTGAGTGAGTAGTGCGGAAGAAGGTCACGCTCATATTTTTGAAAGTAAGCTCTGTATTAGCATTAATTTCATAGAGTTGTGCATCACGAAGTAGTCCGTGTTCTTCCAATTTTCCTTTGATAAGAGCAAGAGCAAGTGGTCCTGCATAAATTGGGATATTTGCCTGTTTAAGAAGGAAGGGGATCCCACCAATATGGTCTTCGTGACCATGGGTAATGACTAGTGCCTTTACACGATCAACGTTTTCAACGATGTAAGAATAGTCCGGGATAACATAGTCGATTCCGAGAAGATCATCCTCGGGGAATTTAATACCCGCATCGACGATGATAATCTCATCTTGGTATTCAATACCATAGGTATTTTTACCGATTTCCCCCAAACCACCAATCGCATAAACCCCAACTTCTTCAGGTTTTAGATTGATTTTTGATGCCATGGTCTTAGAACTCCGTTACTTCAAAAACGCCTGTTTCTTTTTCGTATTCAAGGGCTTTTTCTGAAAGGAGCTCGATGAATTCGATGTTATAGGCAGTGTTTTTTTCGATGATTTGACGAGCTTGGATACGTCCCTCAAGTTCAGTTTCTGCATCGATATCTAGGTAGAGTGATTTTGTCTGTTCACGGCGTGGATTACGCTCTTTAGTTTCTTGGTAAAAGACTTTATAAATCATGGTTTTCCTTTCTTTCCAAAAGGCTCTGCCATTCTATAAAAAAACCGGTCAAGTTAATCTTTCTATGATTTACTTGACGTTATGATATTCACTTTATGAGTAATAGCTAGTAGCCTTGATTCGTTTAACAATTATTATTATTGTACCATAAGATAGGGGCTAGATAAAGAAAATGGCGGAAAAAGTTGGAAAATGTTCGTTTCTGGGAAACAGTGACTTGTGTTATAATAGAAAAGCATAAAAGGAAACAAGGAAAAAAGATGAAAATATTAGCATTTGATACTTCTAGCACAGCTTTATCAGTAGCCTTGTTAGAAGATGAGAAACTAGTGGCAGAGTCAACTGTCACAGTAAAAAAGAACCACAGTATTAGTCTAATGCCAACCATTGATTTTTTAGTTGCTCAGGCAGGCTGGCAACCGTCTGATTTAGAACGTATTGTGGTTGCACAGGGTCCTGGATCCTACACAGGGCTTCGTGTGGCTGTCGCAACAGCTAAGACTTTAGCCTATGCGCTCGACATTGATTTGGTGGGAGTTTCAAGCCTACAGGCACTGACAGACCTTTCGGTTGACGGTGTTGTGATTCCTATCATGGATGCCCGTCGTAATAATGTTTACGTTGGTTTTTATGAAAATGGTCAGGCCCTCGTCCCAGATTGCCATGCATCTTTTGTAGATGTTCTGGAGCAAGCTAAAACTTTTGAAAAGGTGACATTTGTCGGTGAAGTGGCTAATTTTGTGGATCAGATTAAGGAAAGCCTTCCAGAAGCAACTATCTTGTCCAGCCTTCCGTCTGCCCAGTTAATTGGTCGTTTAGGCTTGTCCTTGACTTCTGTTGATGTGGATGCTTTTGTTCCACATTACTTGAAGCGAGTTGAGGCGGAGGAGAATTGGCTTAAGACGCATGAGGAGACTAACCGTGACAACTACATCAAGCGCGTCTAGATTGAGTAGCCAGGAGCAAGCTCAACTGATTTATCAGATTTTGTCGGATGTTTATGACAAGTCTCCGTGGACGATAGAACAAGTGGTAGCAGACTTGGCTTTGGATACGACGGAGTATTTCTATGTTTATGATCAGGAAGAAGTTGTTGGTTTTTTAGCCCTTCAAAATTTGGTGGGTGAGCTCGAGGTGACCAATATCGCCGTTTTAAAAGCTTATCAGGGTCGTGGTTATGCTAGTCAGCTGATGAAGCATTTGGAAGAGCGTAGTGAGCCTATATTTCTAGAAGTGAGGGCTTCAAATCAAGTCGCTCAGGCACTTTATAGAAAATTTGGTTTTGAAAGTCTAGGGATTCGGAAAAATTATTATCATGAGCCTCAAGAAGATGCAGTTATCATGAGGCGAGAGGAAGTCTAATGGCAGATAGATATATTTTGGCAGTGGAGAGCTCATGTGATGAGACTTCAGTTGCCGTTTTGAAAAATGAGAAAGAACTTTTAAGTAATATTATTGCCAGTCAGGTGGAAAGCCATAAACGTTTTGGTGGTGTTGTTCCTGAGGTGGCTAGCCGTCACCATGTGGAAGTGGTAACTCTTTGCATTAAAGATGCCCTTTCTGAGGCGGGAATTACTGCTGAACAACTAGATGCTGTAGCAGTAACCTATGGTCCTGGTTTGGTCGGGGCGCTCTTGGTCGGGATGGCAGCAGCTAAGGCCTTTGCTTGGGCACATGGGTTGCCTTTGATTCCAGTTAATCATATGGCTGGGCATCTTATGGCAGCGCGTGAGGTTCAAGAATTGGAATATCCCCTCTTAGCGCTTTTGGTGTCTGGAGGGCACACAGAGTTGGTTTATGTGTCAGAACCGGGAAATTACAAGATTGTTGGTGAGACACGTGATGATGCAGTTGGTGAGGCCTATGACAAGGTCGGGCGTGTGATGGGGTTGACCTACCCAGCCGGGCGTGAAATTGATGAGTTAGCTCATAAAGGGAAAGATGTTTATGATTTTCCACGTGCTATGATTAAGGAAGACCACTTGGAGTTTTCATTTTCAGGCTTGAAGTCAGCTTTCATCAATTTACATCACAACGCAGAGCAAAAGGGTGACGTTCTAATTAAAGAAGACCTTTGTGCTTCTTTCCAAGCTGCTGTGTTGGATATTCTCCTAGCTAAGACTAAGAAAGCCTTGGAGCGTTATCCTGTCAAGACACTTGTTGTTGCAGGTGGCGTGGCAGCTAATCAGGGCTTACGAGAACGTTTGGCTGAAGAAATCACAGATGTAGATGTAGTTATTCCGCCTTTACGTCTTTGTGGTGACAATGCTGGCATGATTGCTCTAGCAGCCGCTATTGAATGTGATCAAAAACATTTTGCTGAGTTGGACTTGAATGCAAAACCAAGTCTAGCCTTTGCAGGATTTGAAGAATAAGAAGAACCTCTTACTAGTTTGGTAAGAGGTTCCTTTAGAAAGGAATTGAGTGTGTCTGACTTTCGTTTAGGTGTAAAAGCCGCGGTACCGACAGCTTTAGGCTATGTAGCTATTGGCCTAGCCTTTGGTGTTGTAGCAGCTGCTTCGGGTCTATCAGCCCTTGAGGTTGGCCTCATGTGTGCCTTGGTCTATGGTGGCTCGGCCCAGTTTGCCATGTGTGCCTTAGTAGTTGCAGGAGCTGGTCTAGGTGAGTTAACCTTGACTGTTTTCTTGGTTAATTTGCGTAACATGTTGATGAGTTTACATGCAACGACGATTTTTACAAAAACAAGTCTCTGGAATCAGCTGGGAATTGGTAGTCTGATTACGGATGAAAGTTATGGTGTCTTGTTGGGAGAATATGTGCATCATAAAGATATTCCTGCTAACTGGATGCATGGTAACAATATTTTCAGCTATTTGGTTTGGATTGTATCATCAGTTATTGGTTGTTTGATTGGTTCCATGATTCCTAATCCTGAGCTATTTGGTTTGGATTTTGCTTTGATTGCCATGTTTATTGGTTTGTTGAGTAGTCAGATTGATGCCTTGTTAGGGGAAGGCGTGCGTAAGCTACTCTTGATTTTACTATCTATTGCTGTGGCTTATCTGAGCTTTAGTGTCATCTTGTCGGAATCTTTGGCTGTTTTAGTGGCTACTTTGGTTGGATGTAGTGTGGGGGTGATGTGTGATGGCTGTCAATAAGTTTATTCTCATTGCTATTCTACTTGGGTTTGTGGTCAGCTGGGTTCCTCGTGTGCTTCCCTTTGTTTTAGTGAAATACAAGGGGCTTCCAGATATCGTTGTTCGATTTTTGCACTATTTACCAGTTTCAATCCTCTTTGCTCTGATTCTCTCTAGTCTCACGACTGAGAAGATTGGTCACTTGCCACAGTTTAAGTGGATGGAAATCCTGGCTACTGTGCCAACGGTAATTGTAGCCTTTAAGAGCAAAAATCTGCTCTATGCAGTAATCGTCGGTATAATATCTATGGCCCTGATTCGTTTCGTATTTTAGCAAATGAAAAGACTTGGAGTTGCTCTTAGTGAGTCGCTTTCCAAGTCTTTTTTAGTTATTGTTAAAAAAGGCAGCTATATCGTCTTCGCTGAGACCAATCATTGGATCTATAGTTGACCAATTATCTTCAGTTAAACGATAGTTTTCTTCTGTTTGCACAGGTTTGTTAACAGACTTATCCACAGGCTGTGAATAAGTGTTAACAAGATCTTGGGATGGATTGATATTTTCCGAAAAGTCTTTGTTTTCAAGGATTTCTGAGGGGTCATTGTTTTTCGTTTTTGTTTGATTGGAGGCGTCTGTTGCCTCGTTTTTAACAATCTTTTCGACAGACTTATCAACAGCTTGTGTATAAGTTTGTTCAAAACGTTGGATGAGATAAGTATTTCGTTTAGCTCCCTCGTTGCGAACGGCATAATCAAAGGCTGCGATTTCCCCTAACATGACTAGTTTACTCTTGGCGCGTGTGATAGCGGTGTAGATGAGGTTACGTTGTAGCATACGTCCACTTTGTCGTGTGATGGGAAGGATAACGACTGGGAACTCACTCCCTTGGGATTTGTGGATTGACATGGCATAGGCCAGAGTAATCTTATTCCATTCGTTACGAGGATAGATAACCTCATTGCCATCGAAGGACATGTAAATTTCATCTTGCTTGCTTTCAGTATATTTACCAGGAATGAGATCAGTAATGATTCCGATATCGCCATTGAAGACATTAAGTTCGGTATCGTTGACCAGATGGAGAATTTTGTCGTTCTTACGGAAGAAAATATCATTAAAGGCAAACTGATTGGCCTTTTCTTGATGATTAAGTAGGTCCTGCATAATGGTATTGAGATTGTTAATACCAGCCTGTCCTCGATACATGGGAGCTAGAATCTGCACATCCTGAGCAGCGATCCCGCTCTTTATAGCGGCAGAGACAATTTTAGGAACCATCTGTGGAATATGGTTGGCATTGGCCTCAAAGTAAGAGCGGTCAGCCTTTTTCTCTGTGAAATCAGCGGGTAATTGGCCTTGGCGCATCTGACTAGCTAAAGTAACGATGGTGGAATCCTCGGATTGTCTGAAAATTTTGGTCAGAGAAACCTTAGGCAAGTTATCAATCTGCAAAAGGTCAGCCAAGACCTGGCCAGGGCCTACGGAAGGCAGTTGGTCTTGGTCACCCACAATGATGACTTGGGTTGAATCAGAGATACTTTCAAAAAGTTGATTGGCCAACCAAGTATCAACCATAGAAAACTCATCGATGATAATCAAGTCGCAATCGAGATAGTCCTCCAAGGTCTTGAAATCGTCCTCGCTATTGAGTCCCAAATGTCTATGGATAGTGGCGCTAGGGAGTTGGGTGAGTTCGTTCATCCGACGAGCAGCCCGTCCCGTTGGTGCCGCTAAAATAATAGGCAAGTCAGACTTTTTGACATCTAGACCATGAAGGTCGGCATAGGTTTTAATAATTCCATTAATAACGGTGGTTTTCCCTGTTCCGGGACCTCCTGTCAGGATGAAGACCTTGCTTTGTAGGGCTTTGATAATGGCATCTTTTTGAACCTTATCATAAGTAATACCAAGTTCCTCTTCCACCTCTTCAAGGCTTGCTTGGATTTTGTCCTCTGCACTGATGTCAGGTTGGTCTTTCATGATACGAGTTAGGTGGGTATAGATGCCCTGTTCCGCAAAATATAGGGTATTATCAAAGATTTTAGTCTCTACATTTTGCACTTTATCCTCTTGGATGAGATTGGTTAATTCCTTAGCGACCAAGGCAGGGTCAAGTTCAATTTGACGAGCACTTTCCAAAAGTATGATAGTTCGTTCAAGCAAGGCTTTGGCTTCGATATAGGTGTCGCCTTCTTCCATACTGGCTTCTAGCAGACAATGAATCAAGGCAGCTCGTAAACGCTCAGGAGCATCACTAGCAATTCCTAAGCGTTCGGCTAGTTGGTCAGCTATTTTAAATCCGATTCCTTGAACTTCCTCTACCAAGAGATAAGGGTGTTCTTCGATAAGGTTGAGCGATTCTTCCTTATATTGGTTGAAAATTTGTGAGGCAGCTTTTGGTGTGAGTCCATAGCTGGAAAGTTTGGACAAGATTTGCTCGGTTCCATAGTTGATTTTTAACTTTGCAACGAAGGCTTCTCGATTGACCTTGGACAGATTAGGAATCTGTTCTAATTTGCTCGGATCCTCGAGAATCTTGTCAATAGGGTCTTCACCATAAATCTCGACAATACGCTCAGCTGTTTTCTTACCAATCCCCTTAAAATTGTCGCTAGCGAAATACTTGATAAGACCGCTGGCAGAAGGTTTTGACCGTTCGTAGCGTGTCATTTGGAGTTGTTCACCATATTTGGGATGATTGGTTAACTGACCCCAGAAGGTATAATCTTCACCTTCCATGACATCTCCCATGGTTCCGGTAACAATGATTTCATAGTCCTCAAAATCACTGTCTGTTTCGTCAATTTCTAAGAGAAGGATACGAAAAAAATTACTAGCGTTTTCGAAAATGACGCGTTCGATAGTTCCTGAAAAATAAAATTCTTGCATGTGTTTTTCCTAGATACATAATAAGGCTGGGTTCCCCCAACCTTATCTTATTTAGTGTTTTTAGTTGTCCTCAACGGTACCAATTTTATTAAGTGGCCAGAAGCGGAATTTAACTTCCCCTACAAGAGCACTCTTGTCAAAGTAACCAACTACTCGACTATCTTTGGAAACAATACGGTTGTCCCCAAGTAGGAAATATTTGCCTTCAGGAACAGTGACAGAGAAGGTCGTGTTACCGTCAGCATTGGTTGTAAAGGCCTTGGCATCCTTAGCTAGTTGTTGGAAGTATCCACTCTTGCTCTTGTCATCGTTGTAAGCATATTCTTTTTGTAGTTTATCCTTGGCAAAGGCAGCTTGGAATTCTTTGAGGTATTCTTCCTTGACTTCTTTACCGTTGACAGTAAGTTTATCATTTTGATAGGTAATGGTATCACCTGGCATACCGATGATACGTTTGACGATTTGTTTCGTCTTACCGTCTTCGACTTCCTTGGCAACGACAATATCGAAGCGTTCAATGGATGTGTGTTTCAAAACGATAACACGTTGATTATTGGCTAGAGTAGGATCCATTGAGTGGCCGTCAACCTGGACAGGGAGCCAAAGGAAGAGGCGAGTCAAAAGGAAAAATGTGATAAAGAGGATAAAGAGTCCCCATTCACGAAGTAAAATGAGGAAGTATTGGGTCCATTTGTTTTTCATAGTTAAGGCCTTTCAGGGTTATTTTAAGCGTTGGTAGGCTTTTTTGGTATTGGCGAAATGATATTTAGCAGTAGCTTGGAGAGCCTGATCTCCGTAGGCTTGAAGAAGCTTAGCTGCGACCTGGTCAGATTTAGCACCAGCACCTGAAGGAAGGGTGTAGCCAACCTCTTGGCTGAGTTTGTCCAGATTTTCCAGGAAGAGATTGCGAGCGATGATAGAGCTCACCGCAACAGCTAAGTATTTCCCCTCAGCCTTTTCTTCTAAAGTGATAGGAAAGTCAAAGCTATTGCGTTCATTCTTGAGGTATTTCTGATAATTTTTCTCACTGGTGAAGGCATCAATGACAATCTTATCTGGTTTAGCACCTGATTGTAACAATAGGAAGATAGCCTGATTGTGGAGAGCTACTTTAACGGACACAGCATTATGACTCTTACCGTCTCCGACCACTTCATTGTACTTTCTAGGCGAAAGAAGAAGTGCCTTGTGAGGAATTTTCTCCTCCAATATAGGTGCAATCTGACGAATCTTGATATCATTAAGATTTTTAGAATCATCGACCCCAAGAGATTTTAAAAAGGCATGGTCAGCTGGGGTAACTAGACTAGCTACAACAGCTAGACCACCAAAATAGGAGCCATTTCCGACTTCATCTGATCCAATTAGGGCTAGGTTTTGCCCATCAGGTGAATGCTTAGGTTCAGCTTGGTATCCAAAACGGCTAGCCAAGACTTCTGGCTTAGCTCCTTGGAAAGTTACCTTTCCTGAAGTATAGGCGATGACACTTATTCCATCGACCTTGGCTGAAAAACTTGCATAAGGATTTTTAGTCGCAGTTGCATAGTTTGCTAGGTCCTTTTGGAGTGTCGAAATCTGCTCTGCTGTCATTTTTAATACGATTGTGCCCATGAAATCTATTTTAGCACAAAAAAGGAGAATTGGTAGATATTTTACAGACTCGGAATCCCTGAAAATTATTTTTCTAGAGAAGTGCAAAGTCTAAAATTTACGAAAGTTAAAATTTAGGATATAATGATTAGAAAGAGAATGCCTAACCATGCTCTTTTTTCCACAATTAGAGAAAATGGGTTGGCATTTAAGTATCGAACACGCCTCAGAGTAAGTGTCTGAATCTTGCTAAAAATGGCGATATACAAGCAATAATATAAGGAGAAGCTGCGGTGGAATATCCATGACCACCATTGATTGGCAGCTAACAAGCAAATGGCAAATAAGAACCGTTACAAATTTCATTTTGGAGAGAAGAACCTCACGCTAACAACTGATAAGGACAACCTATTCATGGAAGAGGTGGAGCGTGTTGCCCACGAGAAATATAAAATTATCAAAGAGCAGATGAAAAATGCTGACAATGAAACAATCGCTATCCTAATGGCTATCAATTCTCTGTCAACTCAGTTGGAACGCGAAATTCAAGTTGAAGATATGGAAAAAGAGTTGGCAACGTTGAGAGCTAAGCAACTTGAGCAGCTCAAGGTTAAGGCGACAGCTACAAATGACGATGAGGATGACGCATGATTGGACTCCTTGTCTTAGCCATTATGGCTTGGAATTTCTACATTGGCTACCGTCGAGGCCTCTTTATGCAAGCTTATTACGTGGTTTCAGTCATTATCGCCATGTGTGTGGCGGCCTATTTCTACCGGTCGCTAGGAGAGGCTATCAATCTTTGGGTACCTTATACCAATCCAACCAAGGATGCTAGTATAGCCTTCTTTAAAGATCAGAACATCTTTTCACTTGACCGTGTCTATTATGCGGGCGTTGCTTATTTTGCTATCTACTGTATAACCTATTATGGCTTACGCTTTCTTGGTATTTTCTTCCACTTTGTGAGAATTGAGCGACTTGATCAAAGACGTTACCAAGTGGTAGGTGGCGTCTTGGCCACCTTAGTGAGTCTTGTGCCTTTGACTATGTTGGGGAATATTCTTGCGACTGTTCCTATGAACAACATTCAAACGCTCTTGTCATCGAGCTGGGTTTTACGTATCTTGATTAATGGCTATTTTCCAGTTAGTCAGATTATCCAGCATTTGTGGACAAGTGTGATATAGAAAAAAGAAGTCTTCCTTGATTAAGAGAGACTTTTTTTGTTCTTTGTTTTGGTAGGATATGAAAAAGACCGGACACAAGGTCCCAGTCTTTCTTAACTATTTTTACCCTAAGGTTGCAATGGTACATCCGGAACCACCGGCACTTTGTGGGGCATATTCAAAACTTTTAACATGGCGATGACGGCGGAGATATTTGGTAACAGCATCACGGATGACACCTGTACCAATACCGTGGATGATGTCCACCTGACTCATGTTATTAAGTAGGGCTTGGTCAATAAAGGCATCAAGCTCTTGCATAGCTTCTTCGTAACGTTTCCCACGAAGGTCCAGACGGGCACGAGGACCGCCAGATGCCTTTTTGGCTTTTTTAACCACGTTAATTTGTTTCTTCTTAGGTTGTTGGGCTTCCACTTGGGCACGAACAAGAGTGAATTCATCCGCCTTGAGTGTCATCTTGATGAGACCTACCTGGGCTTCCCAGTTACCATTTTTGGCTTGACTGGTAAGCGTACCACGTTGACCATAGGCGGTAACAATGATATCATCTCCGATACGAGGGGCACGCGCAGCCTTTTCTTTCTTGGCCTTACGAAGAACCTTATTCTTAGAGAGGTCCACTTGTGGGGCAAGTTTCTTGAGTTTTCCTTTGGCGTCAATAACTTCATGAGGTTTGAGTTGACTCTTATCGTGGAGATTTTTGAGAATACTATCGCTCTCAGCCAAAGCTGTATCCACCATATCCTGAATTTCTTTTTGAGCCTTTTCGAGTTCCTTGTCGTACTCATGGGAGAATTCGTTATAGAGTTTCTTGACCGCACGGTTGAATTTAAGGTTCTCTTGCTCAACGTCCTTGATGTGTTCCAGACGTTTTTGTGTTTCCACAGTTTGGGCTTCAAGTTGCTCGATGATACGGTTGACATCACTATCAGTATCCGTGAGGTTTTCTGCCTCTTTGACAATAATTTCATTCAAACCGAGGCGGCGAGCAATCTCAAAGGCGTTAGAGCGACCAGGAACTCCCTGCATAAAACGATAGGTAGGGCTTAAAGTCGTTGTGTCAAACTCCATGCTGGCATTTTCCACATGTTGCGTCTCAATCCCATAGGCCTTAAGCTCAGGATAGTGAGTAGTAGCCATGGTTTTAATCTGGCTCAAACGGAGGTGCTCTAGGATTGCCATGGCTAGACTAGCCCCTTCCTGAGGATCAGTACCAGCCCCAAGCTCATCGACTAAGACAAGACTGTTGCTGTCGGCAGCGTCCAGAATCTCGACAATGTGGGTCATGTGACTAGAGAAAGTTGACAAACTCTGTTCGATAGACTGTTCATCTCCGATGTCCGCAAAAATCTCTTGGAAAATGGCTACACGACTACCCTTATCAGCCAAAATTGGAAGACCAGATTGAGCCATCAGTTGTGCTAATCCCAGAGTTTTAAGCATGACCGTTTTACCACCGGTATTGGGACCTGTAATGACAATGGCTGTGAGGTCCTCATCAAAGCGTAAATCGTTGGCTACTGGATTGACCAAAAGAGGGTGACGAACGTTAAGCAGTTGGAGTGTTTGGTTGTCACTAATCTTTGGAATAACTGCCTTTTTATCCTGGAGATAGAGGTATTTTCCTCGAATAAAGTCCATGTGACCCAAAATCCAAGCGTTGTTAGCGATAGCAGCAGCTTGTGGACGGAGTTGATCAGACAATTCATGCAGGATACGGGCCATCTCATGACGTTCGTCTGCACGTAATTGTGTAATTTCTTCGTTAAGTTGGATAACGGCGCGTGGCTCGATATACACTGTGTTTCCAGAGCTTGAGATGTCATGCACAACCCCAGCAATACGGTTACGGTAGGTATTTTTGACAGGCAGCACTGAACGACCATTACGACTAGCAATCAAATTCTCAGCCAACATGTGGCCAGATTTCTTGAGAATGTCTTGCAAGGTCTGGCGAATGGCATCATCACAAGATTTGAGTTGACGACGGATATTTTGCAACTCAGGGCTAGCAAAATGCTCAATGAAACCACCGTCATTGATACTTTGAAGACTGCCTTGTAGACTTGGGAAGGCCTCAATATTTTCGAAAAGACGTTTAAGAGCGACGAGCTCAACATTTTCAAGGTCAGCGTAGAAGCGACCAAGGTCAGCCGAAGCTTGCAGCACCTTCTTGATGGCAATAAGCTCCTGGATATTGAGGTCAGCATCCAGTTCCAAGCGACGTAAGGGCTCAGAAATATCTCGCAAGCTACCAATGGCAAAGCCATGGTGCTCTACGAAAATCTCTGCCATTTCTTGAATTTCTGTAAATTGATTTTGAATTCTTTCTGGATTGGTCATAGGCACCAAGTCACGCAACTCCGCCTGAGCCTGTTCAGTCTGCAGGTATTCTGTGAACTGGTCCTTGACCTTGTTAAATTCTAATTGGTCTAAAATCTTTGTGTTCATAGCTTCTATTATAGCACACCCTGTCAAGAGGGGCGGGGTGGTGGAATGAATTGATTTGCTCACAAAAATAGTAAATTTATGCATATTTTACTCATGATTATTTACAAATACAGTGTTAGCATTTTACTGCATGAATTACTCATGCCAATGTAGGTCAGCTGACTTATACTGTTTATGAAAATAAAAAAGTAGGAGGATTGGCTAATGAGTCAATTAATTGTAAAAAATGTCAGTAAAATATTTGGTGAGGATGATAATCTTGTCCATGCTTTGTCCAATGTTTCATTTGATGTAGATAAAGGTGATTTTCTCGCTATTATGGGGTCCAGTGGTAGTGGTAAGACCACCTTATTGAATTGTATTTCTACTATTGACGAGCCAACTTCTGGAGATATTTCTTTCGAAGGGTTTGATATTGTTCATGCAAAAGACAGTGAGTTAGCTGATTATCGGTCACAAAACATTTCCTATATTTTTCAATCCTATAATTTAGTAGAGACGTTGACAGTATATGAAAATATTGTCTTACCATTGCAAATTCAAGGAAAGAGAGTTAGTTTATCTAAGAAAAAAATTGAGGAAGTTTTGGAAAAATTATCTATTTCAAAACTTAGAAATAAATTCCCAAATCAATTGTCAGGTGGACAACGGCAGCGTGTAGCTACAGCAAGGGCGCTGGTAGATGATTCTAAGCTTTTAATCGCTGACGAACCTACGGGGGCTCTAGATTCTGCAAATTCGGAAAATCTGATGGCTTTATTACAAGAAATCAATCAAAAATTTGAGATCACTATTATTCTGGTTACCCATGATCCTGCGGCAGCTAAATATTCATCGCGGATGCTTTTATTAAAAGATGGTCATATTATCGAGGATTTGTATCGCAATGGCATGTCTAATGATGCATATTTGGAAACTATTTATCAAAAGACTAGATAAGGGGATAATATGTATCCAAAATTAATTATCCGTAACGTTTTGCGTAACATACAAACGTATAGCATTTATTTTTTTAGTTTAACATTAATTTATAGCCTGCTTTATGCTTTTAATGCTCTTCCAAATCATCCAGTTATGACTAGTTTGTCTGGTTCTAAAAAAATGTTAACAACCATTATGACCCAATATATGGGAATAGTATCTTATATGGTTGTTGGAGCTGTTATTTTTTTGATTGTTTATTCGACAAATTTTGTTCTAAAACGAAGACAGAAGGAATTAGGTCTCTATGCGAGCTTGGGAATGAAGAAATGTCATATTATGGGAGTTGTTTTTTGTGAGACCTTGTTCATTAATTTGCTCTCATTAGTAGTTGGGCTCTTGTTTGGATTGATGATATTGATTCCTGTCTCATCTCTTGCTTCAGACTTCTTTATGGGAAATTATTTTGGAAGAAAATTATTTTGGGACAATTATTCAGTTGAATTGTTAGTTGTCTGTTACTTGGTGACGAGCCTTATCATTGGTGCACTGGATGTGTTATCTTTTAGAAAGCAAAAAATTATCAGTCTCATCCAAGATAATGAAAAAAAAAGAACTATTATTTCAAAAGCTCATGGTAAATGGCAGATATTCCTGTTTACAATAAGTACGATATTGTTTTGTGTGATTTGCTTTTATCTTTCAAATTATAGTCATTTGAGATTTTTGAAAAATCATGCCTTAGCTTTTATTGTACTATTTCTGATTGTGGTTGTTTTATTTTATACTTCCTTGAGTCAGTTTATTTTGAGGTTGATTAGTACCACACCGAAACTATATTTTCAAAGATATAACAGCTTTAAAGTTCGTCAGTTTTCAAAGCAAGCGGATAACAATTCTATTGTCATAGCAGTTTTGTCCCTTTTTATGACACTCACATTAACACTACTGATTTTTAGTGGCAGTACCTATACAAGTATGGAAAAGGATATTGAGACCTACACTCCATACGATATGGAAGTCTCTCTTTATCGAGGCGAGGATTTTCATTATTTAAATATGACGACCAAGGATTGTTTGAAAGCAGATGGCTTTAACTTCAATGTGGTTGATACAGAGTATCAATATACTATTCATAAGGCAGATAGTACTTATAAAGATATTATTGACACCAATCATCTTTGGCCGCATGATAAGTATCTACCTGATACTCCTTTGAAAGTAATCAGTTTGTCAAGTTACAATCATTTAATGAAGATACAGGGAAAAGAGGGAATTGCCCTCAAAAATGATGAATATGCTGTAAATCAACATTATAAAGGAACAGAAAAACAAATTAAAGACTTTCTTAAAAAAGGTGAAACATTAACTATTGGTGGGTACAGTTTGAAATCGTTCTCTAAAACACCTCTTGAAAATGTGTATTTTCTTTCATCTGTCGGCACAAATGATTTTGGTACCTTTATTGTTCCAGATAAAGTTGCAAAAGAACTGTCAGTAGATAGCATGGCTTATGTTGCAACATATAAAGAAAAAACAGATATGCGTCAAGTCGAATTATTTTTGAAAAACTGGCTTGAAGGATATTATTTTAAGACGAGTGAGGGAGAGAGTAATGACTTTACCTATCAAACAAAGCTTGGTTTATCGGAACTGAGTATCAGTTCCATGGGGGTTATTGTTTTTGTTATGATATTCGTAGCAATCGTGTTTACGGTAATTTCCTTTAGTATTTTATCGTTGCAGGCCTTGACAAATTCTCTCGATAGCGCTGGTGATTACAAGATTCTATATTTGTTGGGAAATAGATATGGATCCAACAAGAAACTTTTATTCCAACAAATTCTTTTATATTTTCTGACACCCTTTATATTGGCCATCCCACTCAGTATTGCTTTTGGAAATAGTTTATTAGGATATTTTACACATTTTGCCAATACAGATGTTGTTGTAGATTTAAGATATCTCGGATTGACGGTTGTGTTATTTATTGTTTATCTGATACTGACTCATAGGATTTGTAGTAGAATAATACAAAATAATTAATGTGTATATTTTTCATGATGTTCGTTGTAAATAAAGCGATGATGTCAATTGACGCCTTAAAAGATAGTTTGTTAAAATAAGTGGTAGGTAAAATTGACTTCTTATAGTTTGTAACTGTATTTTATGTCATTGAGTTGCTTATTATGATTTGTAGAGTAGTTTAGTGTATGAATAGGAGGATGATTTATGACTGCACTGCTTGGTACATTTGAATTTTATGCTCCTATTTTCCTCTTAGGAGTACTAATCATTGGGATTGTTTATTTCATGAAGAGAAGAAATAATCGGAAGAAATAGACTCAGTCTAAAAGAGTTGAGAAGACCATGAAAAAGTTTTCTCAACTCTTTTTTTGCCGAAAATACTCAGGCTTCTGGATTAATAAAATGGTACGATATTGGAAAGGGTAGGGCTGTGAATTCCTACAGAAATACGAAACTATAAATTTTAACTGTTAGATGAGGTGGTAAACTATGCTTTTTAATTTAATATTGAGAAACGTAAAGAGAAACCTACAGGTTTACTTAATATATTTTTTAAGTCTATCTATCATATATGCATTACTGTATGCCTTCAATGCAGTTCCGAATCATCCTGTTATGGGTAGTTTAAGTGGTGCAAAGGCAAATATGACTAACATTTTTGGTCAGTATATGGGGATTCTAGCCTATGTCATTATTATGATCATTATCTTTTTGGTGGTCTATTCTACCAATTTCGTATTAAAGCGAAGAAAAAAGGAATTGGGTTTATATTCGGTTTTAGGTATGCGTACTCCTAAGATTGTCAGTATACTATCATTTGAAACCTTAATTATTAATCTTTTGTCTCTTGTTTTAGGATTATGTGTTGGAACAGGTTTTCTCAGTATACTTGCGAAAATAGCAGATATCATGTTTCAATCCGGGTACACTGGGGGATTATTTTATATTGATCTGCCATCTATTTTGCTCTTAGTCATAGCCTACGGATTGACTAGCTTTATCATTGTGTTGATGAACATATTAACATTTAGAAAAAAACGACTCATTTCCTTGATTACTGAATATGAGGGAAGTGATTCGATCCTTGTCGCAAATAATAGGTTTGTAGTCTTATGTGAATTTATCATATCAGTTGTTGTTATCGTCTTCTCCTTATTTTTCGTTAGTAATGAACAAAATTTTCAATACTTTAAAGGTTGGGGAGTACTTCTAGTTTTGGCTTTTGTATTGGCAGTGATATTTTTCTATAGCACTATGGGCGATGCGATGGTGAGAATCATTAAACGATTTGATAGTATTTATTTCCATAAATATAATTCATTTAAAGTTAGACAATTATTTAAACAAGCTGATCAAAATGCAATCACCATAGCAATTTTATCATTTTGTATGGCTTTATCAATGACTCTGCTGACAGTGAGTGGAAGTGCCTATAATGCTGTATCAAATGAACTACAAAAGTATATCCCCTATAGCATGTCAATTATCCAAAGTGTGGATGGTTCAAACAGTATGGTAAGTATTTCTATTAAATCTAAATTGAGGGAAGATAGTTTTGATTTCTCAAATATCAAGAAGGATACGGAGATTACTATCTATGCAAGTAATCTTTTGTATAAAGACGTTTTAGATACCAGTCAGTTATGGTCACTAGACAAGGATTTGGGAAATAGAACAGTTCCTATTATCAGTGTTAGTGATTATAATAAGACGTTAAGTCTTCAAGGGAAAAAAGGAATCTCATTAAATGATGGTGAGTATTTTGTTAATGCCAATTATAAGGGGACAGAAAAACAGATACAGAAATTTGTTAAGAGTACTAAGACTCTTTTGATTGGAAATCAAAAACTTAAGCTTGCATCACCACAGGTCTTGTCTAATGTTTATGTCATGACGTCAGTTGGAAATAATGATAGGGGAACCTTAGTTGTTCCAGATAATGCTGTAGATGGGCTATCTATTTACCAAAGAAACTATGATGCTATCTATCGGAAGAATGCTAATAAAGACTATATTAAGGATTTCCTTGAACAACTGAAAAAAGAAGATGTGGTTGGAAATGAACAAACCTACATTTATCAGACCAAAGATCGACTGATTAATATGTATCTTGGTTTTGTTGGTGTAGTTGTTCTTGTATTGATTTTTGTCGGACTCATTTTTACCATTATTTCACTGAGCATTCTTTCCATTCAATCTCTTGCATCGACCTTGGATAGCCAACGAGACTACGACATTCTATTTTTACTTGGAAGTAAGCAAAATAGAGGACTTCTTTTTCAACAGATTCTTTTTTATTTTCTTGTTCCAGAATTGATTGGGTTACCAGCATTTATAGCTTTGTCAAAAGGTATGTTAGGATATTTCGCAAATTATGCCAATACTGAAGTTGACTTTAATTTCAGTTATTTAATGATCTATTGGTTATTGTTTGGGCTATATATTGCGTTCACATATACTATTAGTTTACGATTGTTGCGTACAGAGAAGCGTTAACTAGAGAAAAAAGGGATATTACTACTGTGGTATAATGGAGATAGGTGATGCTATATGATAAGAAATAATATTTTGTCAAGATATCCATTAATCTTGTTTTGGTTAACATCCTTAAGTCAGGTGTTGGCGCTACTGGTGATTTATCAAGGAGTTTCCCAAATCACATTCCAGACAGTCATGATGTTTTCCATTGTAACTATTCTGGTTATCTTTAGCTATGTGTGTTCTGTTGTCCATTTTAAATCAATCCTGCTGAAATTTTTTTTATATGTCAGTATCAATTTATTGATGTGGCAGCTCATTTTAAACAGTTCCATAAGTAGTTCTGTGATGTTATTAACAGATTTATTGAATCCCATTATTTTTTTCATGATGATTTTTAGTGCTATTTCAATTATTTTACTTGGAAAACAATGGGTTGGTAAGGAGTTATTTGTAACCTACTTCCTTGTTGTTCTGATAACAGAGGGTTTGTTCTTTATTAATAAGGGATTATTTGTTACTTTCTCTTTCTTTTGTTCACTGTTTACTTCGCTTCTTCCTATCATATTTCTAGTTATGTATGCCAAAGAATTAAAAACTATATTAGGAAGTCAGCGTCGCTATTTAGTGATACTCTCAGTATGGGCTACTATATTTCTTATTCTTACTTATGAAGTTAGTAATGTTTCATTACTAATATGGTATTTGGGAACATTCATCTTAATAAGCTTTTTTCACCTAAGGATTATCTTTGAAAAGTTCAGTCAAGTTGTTAAAAACGTAAAAAAAGAATATATCGGACTGATATTTCGGATATTTTTTGGGTCGATTATTACGTTTATTGTCTCTTGTTTATTTTTGCAACTTGATGCAAAATTAAGCTTCCTACTACTTAATTTTTATATTCTAATTTTTGCTTTTGCCTTTATACAGTCCTTCCAGGTTTTTGGTAAAGAATTGAATGAAGGAAGCTCTGAGCATTTCAAAACCTTATTTTTAAAAAGAAATACAATGGTAAAAGAGCTACTGGAGGATGAAGAGTATAAAAATCAGTTTTCAGAGTTCCTACATAATGACATTCTCCAGAGTGTTATTGCAATTAAAAATTTTAATAAGCAGGGGGATAAGCCAATCTTTAGGGAACAGATCAATCAAATTAGCCAATCTGTTATTACAGAAATAAGAGAACGTTTAGATACTTATCAACCATTTGTAGAGGGAAAACAAAGTATAGCCCAAAGCTATCGTGAGATGATAGCTAGAATTGTGGCTAAGTCACATACGGAGCGGGAAATTCATTTTCAGGTAGATGATAACATTATTCTGTTGTCTCCATATGACCTCATCGTGTATAGATTATTGGAAGAACTTGCAAATAATTCCATTAAGCATTCAACTAGAATGGTTAGTAATTTGGAACTTTGGACGGCGAATGATATGATTCATATTCATTTAGAAAATGGTTCAGATGAGTCTGTGAACAGGATCGGCTATGGATTGAGATTTATTGAACAGCGTACACTGGTGTTAGGCGGTAATTATTCGATAACAAATGAAAACGGAACATTTAGTGTCTATATTACTATTCCAATTGATAAGGGGTTGTGCCATGAGAATTTTATTGATTGATGATCATAAGTTGTTTAGTAAAAGTATTCAAATGAGCTTGGAGATTTACGATGACTTCGAAAAAGTAGACACCGTGGACGAAATCACAAAATTACAGTATCCTTTGAGTGATCATTACGATATTGTTTTGGTAGATATCAATCTAACAACGCTATATGAACAAGATGGTTTAACCCTGGCAGAAGAAATTATTGCAGAAGATCCTGCTGTTAAGATTGTTATGCTAACGGGATATTCCAAACCAATGTACAGCCATCGTGCGAAAGAAATGGGTGCTAGGGGTTTTATTGATAAAAGTATTGATATTGAACAGTTGGTTTTCCTATTAAAAAACATTGATCAAGGTGGAATTGTCTTTACAACAGATGATATGATTGACATCCTAACAGACAGAGAAATCGCTATTTTGAAATTAGTAAGACAAGGTTTGAGCATTGAAGAAATTTGTGAACAAGCTTTTGTGAGCAAACGGACAGTGTCCAATCATCTAGGTAATATTTTTTCAAAATTGGCTGTGAATAATAGACAGGAAGCCATTTTGAAAGCAGAGATGCTCGGATATTTTTCACCGGATTAGAACCTAGTGCAGGAATTGTTCCTGTGCTTTTTAAATACTCTCATCCCATCCATTTCTCCCATCTATGCTATAATAAACCTATGACTAATCAGAAAAAATTACTCCTAATCGACGGTTCATCCGTTGCCTTTCGTGCCTTTTTCGCACTCTATAATCAAATTGACCGTTTTCGTAACAATAACGGCCTTCATACCAATGCCATCTACGGTTTCCACCTCATGTTGGACAACCTACTTGAGCGAATCCAGCCGACCCATGTTTTGGTAGCCTTTGATGCTGGTAAAACAACTTTCCGTACAGAGATGTTTGCGGACTATAAGGCTGGTCGTTCCAAGACTCCAGAGGAATTCCGTGAGCAGTTCCCTTATATCCGTGAGATGTTGGCTGCACGTGGCATCGCCTATTATGACTTGGCTCAGTACGAAGCAGATGACATTATCGGTACCTTAGCTAAGATGGCTGAAAATACCAGTGAGAACTACCAAATCACAGTTGTTTCTGGGGATAAAGACTTGATTCAGCTGACTGACGAAAATACAGTCGTTGAGATTTCGAAAAAAGGTGTGGCTGAGTTTGAAGCCTTCACACCTGACTACCTCATGGAGAAAATGGGGATTACCCCAATGCAATTCATTGACCTTAAAGCCCTTATGGGTGATAAGTCTGATAATATTCCAGGAGTGACTAAGATTGGTGAAAAGACAGGTCTCAAGCTCCTCTTGGAACACGGTTCCCTTGAAGGTATCTATGACCACATCGATGAGATGAAGAAGTCTAAGATGAAGGAAAATCTCATCAACGACAAGGATCAAGCCTTTCTTTCTAAGACCCTGGCGACTATTGATACCCAGTCTCCTATTGAAATTGACCTAGATGATACGGCCTTTACGGGACCTGACCTTGAAAAATTGGCAGCCTTTTATGACGAGATGGGCTTTGTTCAGTTTAAAAATGCCCTTGGTGGCGAGGCTGTTCCACAAGATTTTGATGTGGCCTATACTGAGCCAAGCCAAGTGACAGAAGATCACTTCAGCCCTGATGATTTCTTTTATCTTGAAATTCTTGGTGAGAATTATCACACGGAGCCTATCATTGGTTTTGCTTGGGGGAATGACAAGCAGATTTATGCATCTACAGATACTGACCTCCTCAAATCAGACGCCTTCCAGGCAGCTCTTTCTAAAGCTGTTAATATCTACGATTTCAAGCGCAGTAAGGTCCTTTTGAGTCATCTAGGTATTGACTTGCCTACGGCTAATTTTGATGCACGTCTGGCCAAGTATCTCCTCTCAACCGTTGAGGACAATGAATTGTCAACCATTGCCCGTCTCTATACAGACTTGCCGCTTGAAACAGATGAAGTGGTCTATGGTAAAGGGGCTAAACGTGCCGTGCCTGAAAAAGAGGTCTTGCTCAGCCACCTAACTAAAAAAGTCAAGGTCCTTCAGGTAGCTAAACCTGTTATGCTTGAAAAATTGGCTGAACACGGCCAATCAGAGCTTCTCTTTGATATGGAGTTACCACTGGCAAATGTGCTAGCTAAGATGGAAATCGCTGGTATTAAGGTTAAGGGACAAACCCTTAACGAGATGGCAGTGGAAAACCAAGTGGTCATCGATAAATTGACCCAAGAAATCTATGAGATGGCGGGCGAAGAGTTTAATATCAACTCGCCAAAACAGTTGGGTGTCATCCTCTTCGAAAAGATGGGACTACCTTTGGAATACACTAAGAAAACCAAGACAGGTTATTCAACGGCTGTGGATGTCCTTGAACGTTTGGCACCAATTGCTCCAATCGTAGCTAAGATTTTGGAGTACCGCCAAATCACCAAGCTTCAGTCTACCTATGTCTTGGGACTTAAGGATTATATCCTTGAGGATGGCAAAATCCATACCCGTTATGTGCAAGATTTAACACAGACAGGTCGCCTCTCATCAGTGGATCCAAACTTGCAAAATATCCCTGTTCGCTTGGAGCAAGGTCGTCTCATCCGTAAGGCTTTTGTCCCATCGACTGAGGACGCAGTACTTTTAAGCTCGGATTACTCACAGATTGAGTTGCGCGTGCTTGCCCACATTTCGGGAGATGAGCATTTGATTGCAGCCTTTAAAGAGGGGGCAGATATCCATACCTCTACAGCCATGCGTGTCTTTGGTATTGAAAAGCCAGAGGATGTCACACCTAACGACCGTCGTAACGCCAAGGCTGTTAACTTCGGTATCGTTTATGGCATTTCTGACTTCGGTCTTTCTAACAACCTTGGCATTAGCCGTAAGAAGGCCAAGGAGTATATCGACACCTACTTTGAGCGTTATCCTGGTATCAAGGCCTATATGGATAATGTGGTTCGTGAGGCCAAGGATAAGGGTTATGTAGAAACCCTCTTCCATCGCCGTCGTGAGTTGCCAGATATCAATTCTCGTAACTTTAATGTTCGCAACTTCGCAGAGCGTACAGCCATCAACTCGCCTATTCAGGGAAGTGCTGCTGATATCCTCAAGATTGCTATGATTAACTTAGACAAGGCTTTGGTAGAAGGTGGGTATAAAACTAAGATGCTCCTCCAAGTGCACGATGAAATCGTCCTTGAGGTGCCAAACGATGAACTTGTAGCCATGAAAGCCTTGGTTAAAGAAACTATGGAAGCTGCAGTCGAACTCGCTGTCCCACTCATTGCAGATGAGAATGACGGCCGTACATGGTATGAGGCAAAGTAAAACATGAAAGAAAATTTTCCATTTACCTATTTTCTCTTGCGTTACATGCTAGGATTTCTGGCTGTTATCCTAGGTATTGTGGCTATATTAGTAATAATCACCTACTTTATGACCAAGTAGAAATAGACAGATGAAAGCTGGACTGAGGTCCAGCTTTTTTGCCTATTGAAAACCACCAGATATGCTAGTGGTTCCGAAAAGTTTTTAACGATGTATCAAAAAAGTCCCCCTAAAGTGTTATATTAGATAGGGGTTCCCGACCAGTAGCTAATATACTAATGAGACTTGCTAGTCGGGTCAGCTAGCAAAGGTGGTGCTGAAGTGGAACTATTCGGTGGTTTTTTAAGCCTTGGCCGGTAGCAGAGGCTTTCATCCGAAGAGCAAGTTACAAGTTCTAATCTATGAACTTAACTTAGAAAGGAAGGAATAACTTAGAACAGCTCTCAAATAAATTTGGAATAAACATTTCTAATTTTAGTTATATAATTAAATTGATTAATCGTTAACCTTTATTTTATAATTAGATAAACAAATTTGAATTTCTGGAGTAGTAGTGCAATGAAAAAGGATAAATATAAGAATTTGATTTTCGCATATACGGTTTTATATACATTTGTAACGGTGCTAAACAGCATTTTGTATTTATATAACGGAATATATGAGGATCCGAGCGGAAACTGGCACGAAATAGACAGAGCAATCATAGTTTTAATAGGTGTAGTGGCATATGCTCTTGTTACAGAGCTGATTATAAAGCCTATGGTTCTAAGATATGCAGTTTCGTACATACCGACAGTTTTACTTGCATTTTTTTATGTATGGTCTACGAGTTTTAGAGAAAATTTAGCTCAGTCCGCGTATATGGACGTCTGGATAAATTTCACGTCTATGTTCGTTATATTTTGTATAGTCCATTTTATTGTGTACAAATGTAGAAAAAAGAAAGAGACAATGAAGTAAATTAATTCCAATTTATAGAATTGTATACGGCAAAGGTAGCAATTGAATATGGTAAAATCACTGATGGCTTTTTTTAAGCAGGACTTGTACCAAAAGAAGTTGGTCCTGGAGGTGGAATGCTTGCATTCTTACCCAAAGGAGTATCTTTGACTAGTTCTGTAATGTCATCGCCAAATGAGAAAGCCGATGATCAGTCAGATAAAAGTAAGGATCGTATCTGGGGTGGGTAGTCACTTTATGGCACCACAGACGATAGTTATTTCTTCTACAAAGTAGACTAATGATTAACAAGCTGAAACTGAAACGTTTCGGCTTTTTTGTTTTCGTCATAGTGACATTTATGTCACTATTTTTTATTGGCCGTATTACCTATAATAGAACCATAACTGAGAACAGCGACAGGAGTTCTTAATAAAAAGGAGTGTCGTACTATGATTGAATTTTTGATGTCAAAAAATGTGACTTATTTGGAGTTGTTTTATATCTTTTTGGGAGTAGTTCTTTCAAAGGTATACCTTGCTTTGCGTGGCCGGAAGCACGCTAAACGTGACGTATAACAAAAAGGGTAGCACTCAATGCTATCCTTTTTTGCTGTCTTCATAAGTTTTAATCATTTTCTTTTGTGGTGTGGCCATTGGGAACTGGTCGAAGTCCTCAGCCGCTACCCAGCATAACTCCTTATCGGTAGTGAGTTTGTCGTCATTGACGCTACCTTCTACCATCTCGATGGTCCATTTTTGGTGGCTGAAGGTATGTTTTACAGGTGTAAAATCATTGTTCGTCCACTCTGGATTAAGGGCATAATTTTCTTCAAAAATAGCCTTTTGAGAGACTGTCTCGAGAATACTATCATCCTTTTCAAAAAGGCTGAGTTGTTGGCCAATAAAGTCTGTTTCCACGATAGGGAAGGACCAGAAACCACCTAGCAGACGTCCCTCGATATTTTTTTCGAGCAGAAATTCACCCTTTGCATTTCTGATAATAAAAGCTTGAATTTGCATAGGTTTAGGCTTCTTCTTAGGCAATTTGATAGGGTACTTGTCATAAGTTCCATTGAGATAGGCTGCACAGAAAAAGCGAATAGGGCTTTCGTCTGGTCTTGGATTTTTAGCCGATTCGATATCGGTCCCAAGGTCCATAAGCGCCTGATTAAAGTCCCCTGGACGGTCAGGGTCAATCAAAATGTCCATAATCGCTTGGAAAATCTTACGATTTTTGGCGTCTCCAATATCGTAATTAACCTCAAAGAGACGAGCCATGACTCGCATAACATTACCATCAACAGCGGGTTCTGGGAGCCCAAAGGCGATGCTAGAAATAGCACCAGCAGTATAGGGCCCGATGCCCTTGAGTTTGGCAATATTGTCATAAGTATCTGGAAACTGACCATCAAAGTCATCCATGATTTGTTTAGCAGCCTTTTGCATGTTTCGGACACGTGAATAGTAACCTAACCCTTCCCAAGCTTTGAGAAGCTTCTCTTCTGGAGCTTCAGCCAAATCTTTAACTGTTGGAAACCAGTTTAAAAAGCGCTCGTAATAGGGAATGACAGTCTGAACCTGGGTTTGTTGTAGCATGATTTCACTGACCCAGATATAGTAGGGATTTTTAGTTCTTCGCCACGGTAGGTCTCGTTTCTCTCGATCGTACCAGTCCAGGAGGGTACGACGAAAAGAGGCGATTTTCTCAGCATCCCACATGACAATGCCGTATTCTTTTAAATCTAACATGTCTCTATTGTAGCAAAGAAATCTTTTTTCAAAAAATTATGCGTTTTTCTGTTAAAAAGATTGACAAAAGTAAGCGTTTACATTATACTAAGAGTGTAAAGAAGATAAGGATTCATCAAGGAGGTAAAAGCCATGGTGAGAGTCAATATTTCAAGGTACAAAAACGGAGACTGAGATCTCTAAACAAAACAGTAGGCAAAACAAATAACTTTATCAATCATCTCTGAGGAGCGTGACCGCATGACAGTAGGACGTTACAAGAACGGAGATTAATTCAGTCGCATAAAATAGCTACAAGGGAGTGATACCACCAGAAATCGAAAGCTAAACTCAAGATTAACGTCAAAAAGTGAGGTAAAGCTCATGAGAAATGTTAGTAGGTATAAAAATGGAGACACTTAGGTTGTTGCGTAAAATAGCCTAAGGAGTGATACCCATGCCACACGAAACGTAAATCCTATATTCTTAAGATGAACGAGGTGAGTTCATGAAATATATCAGTAGGTATAAAAACGGCGATTAAAAATGTTGCATAAAATAGCTACAAGGGAGTGATACCACCAGAAGTCGAAGGCTAAACTCAAATCTGTTAACTTAAGAAGAAGTGAGGTAAAGCTCATGAGAAATGTTAGTAGGTATAAAAACGGAGACACTTAAGCTGTTGCGTAAAATAGCTTAAGGAGTGATACCGATGCCAAATGAGTAAACTATCGACAAAAGTTAAATGCTTAAATCTTGTAACAAAGTACCGAGGTGACGCTTATGTTGATGTTTGATGTAAGTCGTTATAAGAACGGCGACAAGTAAATCTCATTGAGTGGTCAATGGGGAGATAGGTCTCAAATCATACGAATCAGAGGTGATTACTATGATGATGAATTTAGGACGTTATAAAAATGGAGACACTTCAAGTTATTGCATAAAATAGCTTAGGGAGTGATACCAATGTAATAGAAAATTTACAATACAAAAAAGTTATTTGTAAGTTGATGGAGGTAATCTATGATTGCTAGGTATAAAAATGGTGACACACAATGACTCCTCCTTATGAAAATATTTTTTACAAAATTCCAAAAGGATGTTCTAATGACAATTGAAGAATCTTAAAAGCTCATTCTAGCGTGTAAGAATGAGCTTTTTGATATGTTGAATTTTGAAAGTTACTTAATCCTTATTGTTTAACTGGACCTTTCGTAGGAGAGCCAGTCTTTTTTGTTCTTCGACTAGAGCCATAAAGATTTGGTATTGATTTTTAAGATGCGGCAGGAAGCTCTTAGGAATCTTGCTATCAAAGCTTAGGTTGTTCAGAAATATGGGGGCGCTACTGTCTCTATAGATTTGTCCTTGGAAGAAGTAGTTGTCGGTCACGATATCAATTGAGATACGTGATGAGCGCCATCGACGTTTGCGCATGTACTTGGGTTTCCAACGAATCTTAAGTTGTTGGTCCTTGATATACCACCCCATGATGTCTATTTTAGCGGTCTGTTTCGTTTTGTCATCACAGTAGGTTACTGGTACGCTTAGAACCTGTTGGCTTCTTGGTGAGGTTAAGAAGGGATGAAAATCAGGAATGAAGTCGTAGTCCTTGCTGGATACTTCCGAAAGACCGTTTTCTTCTCGTATTTTGCTACGACTGGCGTACTTGAAGAAGTCAAAACTCTTATCCTGTCTTTCTAGTCGATCAGCCTCTAATTGATATCTTGCCACCTGATCACCGATATTTTTAGTCGTCTTGAGGTAACGCATGATTTCTGCATCCTTGTAGTAAAGAGCGACGAGATTTTTTAGACGCTGACTAGGGTCCAGAGAGTGTAACTTGTCTGGAAAAGACAAGATTTGTATGCTATGAACAGAGGCCAAAGGGACAGCAGCGATGCCTGATAAGACCTTGTCTTGTTCAAAGAGGGAGACGGTATCAAAATGACTGGTATGACCAAGCTGATGTGTTATGTCAACAACAAAGAGGTTATTGTCCTGTTTGAAAGTGATAATGTAGACGTCACTCTGACCTAAGTTTTTTAAATCATATTCTAGGGAAGTAATAGGAATATTATAGTAGTGGTTAAAGGTTGGAAGCCCTAGTTTTTCTCCTAATTTCTTTTTATGATAAAGCATTCTCTTATTTTAGCATGAAGTTTGGCTGGAGAAAAGACGACTCATAAGGCTTAATTTTTTTATGAGGGAAAATTTCTAACTCTTTACTTTTTCCTTGCATTATCCCTCAAACTTTGGTAGAATTATATCTTGTGAGTGCACCTCACTTACTCGTGGCGAAAGACCATGAGTCATTAGACCAAAAGAGGAGGAAAATATCAATGGCTAAATACGAAATTCTTTATATCATTCGTCCAAACATTGAAGAAGAAGCTAAAAACGCTTTGGTAGCACGTTTCGATTCTATCTTGACTGACAACGGTGCAACTGTTGTTGAATCAAAAGATTGGGAAAAACGTCGTCTTGCATACGAAATCCAAGATTTCCGTGAAGGACTTTACCACGTTGTTAACGTTGAATCTGATAACGATTTTGCTCTTAACGAGTTTGACCGTCTTTCAAAAATCAACGGTGACATTCTTCGTCACATGATCGTTAAACTTGACGCGTAAGAAGGTAAATTATGATTAATAATGTCGTACTCGTTGGTCGCATGACCCGTGATGCGGAACTTCGTTATACACCAAGTAACGTTGCTGTTGCAACATTCAGCCTTGCGGTTAACCGTAACTTCAAGGGTGCTAATGGTGAACGTGAAACTGACTTTATTAACTGTGTTATCTGGCGCCAGCAAGCTGAAAATTTGGCTAACTGGGCTAAGAAAGGCGCATTGATTGGAATTACAGGTCGTATTCAGACTCGTAACTATGAAAATCAACAAGGTCAACGTGTTTACGTAACTGAAGTTGTCGCTGATAATTTCCAAATGTTGGAAAGCCGTGCGGCACGTGAAGGTCACAGTGGTGGTTCTTACAACGCTGGAGGATTTGATAATTCAAATTCATTCGGTGGAGGAGCTTCAACTGGTGGTTCATTTGGTGGATCACAACCTGCACAATCTACACCAAACTTCGGTCGTGACGAGAGTCCATTTGGTAATTCAAATCCAATGGATATTTCAGATGACGATCTCCCATTCTAAGAATGGACAAAACGAATTAAATATATAAAGGAGAAATAAACATGGCTCAACAACGTCGTGGCGGATTCAAACGCCGTAAAAAAGTTGATTACATCGCAGCTAACAAAATCGAATATGTTGATTACAAAGATACTGAGCTTCTTAGCCGTTTCGTTTCAGAACGTGGTAAAATTCTTCCACGTCGTGTAACAGGAACTTCAGCTAAAAACCAACGTAAAGTAACAACAGCGATTAAACGCGCTCGCGTTATGGCACTTATGCCTTACGTAAACGAAGACTAAAAATAATGCCCTCGACTGAGGGTGTTTTTTTCTGGCTTGATTTTATGGGCTTTTTTCTTTTTAGGCTTGTGTGTTGAGTGTTATTTTATACTTTAGGGAAAAAGAAAAACCAACTGGTCTTCTCATTTATCTTGAGGAGCTAGTTGGTTGTTTTGTGGTATATAGAGTGTGTTTTCTAAGAAATCATCAAATTTTTGGTCGTTAACGAGGATATCGACATTATCTTTGAAGACCTTGAAGCGGTTTGATAACCAATGTGTTTTGATATCTGCCCAATTATTGAAGCGGCTCCACCTATAAGGAAGTGTTGGGTCCTGTTTTTCAAAGACATAGATACTGCCATCTTTTTCGTAAGTTATAGCCGTGTGGAAATTGCTGACATCACCAGGGCTATTTTGAAAGACTGAGAGGAGTTTAACCTTTTCTGGAAACTTGAGTCCAGCTTTTTTCCAAGCTTTAAGGAGGTCATCCGTAGACTGGTAGCTGATATTATCTCCAAAGAGGAGACTATAGAGAGCTTGATCCTTGGAAGTTAGCTCTTTGTGGCGTGACTTAAGATCTATAAATTCGTTTTGAGAGGGGAGGTCCAATTTGGTGAGGTCCTCTGAGCTTGTAATAAGGTCATGAAGAAGGAGGAACGATGTTCGTCGGCAGTTTAAGTCATCAGTAAAATGTGATTTGTTATCTTCGAAAGTTTTTTCATTAAGGAAGGTGACGAATTGATTTTGATCCTTGCCGATTTTACTTTGGGTCCATTTTTTGACAACAGGTTGGAGATTTGTATTTTCCTGATTGTAACGACTAATATAAGGGGCTAGATTGTCCCAGTCTTTTGTCGGAATACCCTTGCTTTTTAAGGCTTTTGCTAGCTGTTTTTCCTGAGTGGAAGTCGTCACATTGTTAAAACTATAGTAAGCTTGATAGTTTTTCTGAGTATTCTTGTGGCCACAAGCCATAAGTAGTAGGCAGCAAGCAATGATTAGTAGAGGGAATTTGATACGCATCTATTGGAATTCTTTCTTTTGTCTATTAACTTTAACATTTTAGTATAGAATAGCCAACTGTGTCAAGATTTCTGACGTAAAAAAGCACCCTTATGGGTGCTTGAGGTTGATTAAGATGCAGGTGCGTAAGTACTTTGGACGTTGTAATGACGTTTGAAGAAGTATTTGGCAACACCAGCGATGACACCAATGATAAGGATTACAATTGGTGAAAGACCAGGGTTGAGGTAGCTTGGAAGAAGGGCTGTAAGACTAAAGAGAGCAAACCATGCAATAAAAGAGAGTGTGATGACGGTCATGCTGAACCACCATTTTGGACGTTCCTCTTTTGGTTTGTTATTGTGACGGTAGATGTAGTGATAAGGGGTATACATAGCAAGGCCTCCAATGAATGACACTGAAAGAAGGGTTGTGAGGCCGTAGCTAGTTTGTGTACCTGAGAAACCAAAGATAGCGTTCATGATAGCAACGATGGCTAGAAGGAAGAGTGAGGTATCAAGCCACATCTTCCAAGGAGTTTTATCTGTTTCTGGCACTTCTTTGTTAGGCTTACCAGTTTCAGGTTTTTGGTGTTTTTCAGGAGAGAAACTAGCTGCCCAAACAGTTGGAGCACCAAGGAGTCCACGTCCTGTGATTCCTTTTTTCTGGTTTTCAATAAGTTCAGGAATAATATCGCCAAGGATATCTTTGATTTCTTGGTCTGACTTACCATCTTTGATGAGTTGGTTGGTTGCGATGTGGATAAATTCTTGGTTTTTCTTGGTGAGTTTTTGGATGTCCATGAGATGACCTTTCGATAAATAGTATTATTTTTTAGTTTTGTAGTTTAGGGAAAAGAAGAGGCTCTATGTTAGAACCATTTTTTCCTGATAAAGTAGATAACAACGCAGGATGACCCGAAGGCTGCGATGAAAAAGATAACCCAAAAGGCGTTATCTAAATCGTTTAGAGGCATAGAATTATTTTTAAAGTTCATGCCGTAGGCGGAGAAGATAACGGTTGGGATGTCCAGAGCCATAGTCATGAGAGCGAGTGTCTTCATGATAGTGTTCTGGTTGTTGCCGATGATAGAAGCAGCGGTTTCAGCCATGGCATTCAAGACATTTTCATAGATGCCTGCCATCTCAATGGCCTGTTGGGTTTCGACCAGTGTATCTTCCAAGAGATCCTCGTCCTCGATATATTTCTTCAAGCTAGAGGCGTTACCTGTTAGCTTTTTGACAATTCGCTCATTCATCTTAAGTGAGGCTTTTAGATAGACAATGGATTTTTCCAATTCCATCATGTCAATCAAGTGCTCGTTTTTAGTCGCATTTTCCAACTGAGCTTCCAATTTATCGCTCTGACGGTCGATAGAACGTAGGGCGGTTAGGAAGAGTTGAGCATTGCGATAGAGAATCTGAAAGACAAAACGGGTCTTCATAAAGGTGTAGAAGTTACGTACACGGTGGTTGAGGAAGTTGTCCATGAGGCTGATGTCCTCGAGACAGGTTGTAACAACCACCTCATCGGTAACGATGATACCCAATGGAATAGTGACGTAGTAGCTTTTGTTATTACGCTCTTCTTGGGTTGGGACGTCGACCAGAATCAGGGTGTAGTCATCTTCGACATCGATACGTGATGTTTCTTCCACGTCCAGAGGGGCACGGAGGTCTTGAATATCAATGTTAAAACGTTCTGCGACCTTCATGGCTTCTTCTTGGGAAGGGTTCACCAAATGAATCCAAGCACCAGGCTCGAATGTTTCAATTTCTTTGAATTCTTTTCCGGTGGATAAGAACATTTGTTTCAATGGGAACCCCTCCTTTGTCATTAGGTAAGCGCTAGCGCCTTGATTACAAAAGGATTTTTACAATCGCTTTTAAGTAAAATAAACACTGCTCTTAGCTTTTTTTAGTGATGTCAAATGAGGCTTGGGACGATGTTCCTTGCCTTTTTTAGACACTCCAATATTATACTACATTTGAAACATTTTTGGGCTGGATAAATTGAAATTTTGTTATAATATGAGAGAAAGTCGGGATGGATTTTCCATCCGTCTGTAGAAAGGAGTGGCCGTAGCTTTTGGGCTAGGGCCTCTTAAAAATATGCAAGATAAGTTAGTGATTCATGGAGCAAGAGCTCACAATTTAAAAAATATTGATGTGGAGATTCCGCGTGATAAACTGGTGGTGGTGACGGGTTTGTCAGGTTCTGGGAAGTCTTCCTTGGCCTTTGATACCATCTATGCAGAGGGGCAACGTCGTTATGTTGAAAGTCTCTCGGCTTATGCTCGTCAGTTTTTGGGTAATATGGAGAAACCTGATGTGGACTCGATTGATGGTTTGAGTCCTGCCATCTCCATTGATCAGAAAACAACAAGCAAAAACCCTCGTTCGACTGTAGGGACAGCAACGGAGATTAATGACTATCTTCGTCTCCTTTATGCGCGTGTGGGTGTCCCCTATTGTCCTAATGGTCATGGAGCCATTCAGTCGTCCTCTGTGGAACAGATTGTTGACGAGGTTCTAGCCCTCCCAGAGCGTACGCGTATGCAGATTTTAGCGCCGATTGTTCGTCGTAGAAAAGGGCAACACAAGGCCGTTTTTGAGCGTGTACAAAAGGACGGTTATGTTCGTGTTCGTGTAGATGGTGAGATTTACGATGTCACAGAAGTGCCAGAGTTGTCTAAGTCTAAGATGCATAATATCGAAGTGGTTGTGGACCGCTTGGTAAATAAGGAGGGTATCCGTAGTCGTCTCTTTGATTCGGTGGAGGCGGCTCTTCGTTTAGCAGATGGCTACTTGATTGTGGATACTATGGATGATAATGAGTTGCTTTACTCAGAGCATTATTCTTGTCCAGTTTGTGGCTTCACAGTGCCAGAGTTGGAGCCGCGTCTCTTTTCATTCAATGCACCGTTTGGCTCTTGTCCGACCTGTGACGGTTTGGGTAATAAACTGGAAGTTGATATGGATTTGGTTATCCCTGATGCTAGTAAAACCTTGCGTGAAGGTGCTCTGGCGCCTTGGAATCCTATATCATCCAACTATTATCCAGCTATGCTTGAGCAGGCCATGGAGCAGTTCGGCGTGGATATGGATACACCATTTGAAAATCTGAAAAAAGAAGAACAAGATTTGGTCCTCTACGGATCTGGGGATCGTGAATTCCATTTCCATTATGTTAATGATTTTGGTGGGGTGCGTGATATTGACATTCCTTTTGAAGGGGTTGTGACTAATATCAATCGTCGCTATCACGAGACCAATAGTGATTTCACTCGCAATGTCATGCGGGGTTATATGAATGAGCTGTCATGTCCAACTTGTCATGGCTATCGTCTTAACGAAGCGGCACTCTCGGTTCGTGTTGGTGGTGAGAATGGCCTCAATATTGGCCAAATCTCTGATTTGTCTATTTCAGATCATCTTCAGGAGATAGATAACCTTGAATTAGGTGAAAATGAGGGAGTGATCGCTCGTCCAATTGTTAAGGAAATCAAGGATCGTTTGACTTTCCTAAATAATGTAGGCCTTAATTATTTGACCCTCTCTCGTATGGCCGGAACCCTTTCAGGGGGTGAGAGTCAGCGTATCCGTTTGGCGACACAGATTGGTTCTAACCTTTCTGGAGTCTTATATGTTTTGGATGAGCCTTCTATAGGGCTTCATCAGCGTGACAATGATCGCTTGATATCAAGTCTTAAAAAGATGCGTGACCTGGGCAACACCTTGATTGTGGTGGAGCATGATGAAGATACCATGCGTGAGGCTGACTGGCTTATCGATGTGGGACCTGGTGCGGGTGCTTTTGGTGGTCAAATCATGGCCTCTGGGACCCCAGAGGAAGTGGCTAAGAACAAGAAATCAATCACTGGGCAATATCTGTCAGGTGCCAAATCAATTCCTGTTCCTCTGGAACGTCGTGTAGGTAATGGTCGTTTTATCGAGGTTAAAGGTGCTAGCGAGAATAACCTGAAGAATGTAACTGTCAAGTTTCCACTTGGAAAGTTGATTGCAGTCACAGGTGTTTCTGGTTCAGGAAAATCGACTTTGGTTAACGGAATTCTCAAGAAAAAAATTGCCCAAGAGCTCAATCGCAATAGTGAGAAACCTGGTAAACACAAATCAGTGACAGGCATTGAGCATATCGAGCGTTTGATTGATATTGACCAAAGTCCAATTGGGCGTACACCTCGTTCTAATCCAGCGACTTATACAGGCGTTTTTGACGATATTCGTGATCTTTTTGCCCAAACCAATGAGGCCAAGATTCGAGGTTATAAGAAGGGGCGTTTCTCTTTCAATGTCAAGGGTGGTCGTTGTGAAGCCTGCTCTGGTGATGGTATTATCAAGATTGAGATGCATTTCTTGCCTGATGTTTATGTCCCTTGTGAGGTTTGTCATGGCACACGCTATAATTCTGAGACTTTAGAGGTTCGCTATAAGGGGAAAAATATTGCTGAAATTTTGGATATGACAGTTGATGACGCAGTTGACTTTTTTGCGGCTATTCCTAAGATTGCTCGTAAGGTTCAGACTATCAAGGACGTGGGGCTCGGGTATGTGACTTTGGGACAACCAGCAACAACCCTATCAGGTGGAGAAGCTCAACGTATGAAACTGGCTAGTGAGTTGCACAAACGCTCTACTGGGAAGTCCTTCTACATTTTGGATGAACCTACGACTGGTCTCCATACGGATGACATTGCTCGTCTCTTGAAGGTGCTTCAGCGTTTTGCGGATGATGGCAACACTGTTCTCGTGATTGAGCACAATCTAGATGTTATCAAGACCGCAGACCACATCATTGATTTGGGTCCTGAAGGCGGTGTCGGTGGAGGTACCATCGTAGCTACAGGGACTCCAGAGGAAGTAGCAGCTGTTTCAAAAAGCTACACAGGACAATATTTGAAAGAAAAATTGACATAAAGGAAAAAGGGCTCTCTGAGTCTTTTTTTGCTTTAGGCTGGTTTAAGTTGAGTTTGCTATTCTATGGTTAAGAAAAAAGATACAGGAGTCAGACTATGGTTAAAAAGCGTTTTTTTATAGGATTTAATGGTATTCTTCTAGCCTTATTTCTAGATATTTGTCTTTTAATTAGCATTCGTACAGTGGATCATCACGGTCATTTTCAATCAGCAACAGATAAATGGGAAACTTTGCTTTATATTTTAGGGCTCTATTTTAGTTTTCTTCTTTTTGAAGTTATTTTTTATCTTATTCTGAAACACCGTAGAAGTAAACAAGTTTTAGAACAGGTCTTATAAAGGCCTGTCTTTTTGTGTTTAGTGGTAGTGACATTTATGTCACTATTTTTTTTTGTGACTTTAAGTCCGTTTCGCT
>NZ_KV832509.1:0-731 GCF_001837455.1 Streptococcus sp. HMSC068F04 | reverse complement strand
AAGTATGCACTTAATTTGACAATTCAAGCTAAATAAAAAACGGTCTATGGTAATTGAAAAAAGTCACCAAGATTCAAAATAGGTCGCTAGACCGATTTCTTAAATCAAGGACAGTGATAAGATAATAGTATCATGTGACAGAAAGAGAGAATTAACATGATTAAGATTTATACAATCTCAAGTTGTACAAGTTGTAAAAAAGCAAAAACATGGTTGAACAACCATCAACTTCCTTATAAAGAACAAAACCTTGGTAAAGAACCACTTACAAAAGAAGAAATCTTAAACATCCTATCAAAAACAGAGAATGGTGTTGAGAGTATTGTTTCATCAAAAAATCGCTATGCTAAAGCTCTAAATTGTGATATCGACGAGCTCAGTGTCAGTGAAGTGATTGATTTGATTCAAGAAAACCCAAGAATCTTGAAGAGTCCAATCTTAATTGATGATAAGAGATTGCAAGTGGGTTATAAGGAAGATGATATCCGTGCTTTCTTACCACGTTCAATACGAAATGTCGAAAATTCACAAGCACGCATGCGCGCAGCTCTATAAAAAAGTAAAAAAGGAGATACTTGCGATCTTCTTTTTACGTTTACTCTGGCATAGAAAATAAGTATTGACATTAGTTCGCAAACTTGATAGACTAATAAAGTCTTAAGGAAATTGTCCAGTAACAAAAAGTTTGAAAAACTTTAAAAAAGTTATTGACAAGACAGGTCAGAGATGAT
>NZ_KV832508.1:0-297 GCF_001837455.1 Streptococcus sp. HMSC068F04 | reverse complement strand
TTATTGTGCACTTATATTGTATATTCAAGATGCAATAATGAAAAAAGACACCCTAAGGTGTCTTCGTATTATGAAGGCGGTAGACGGATTTGAACCGACGATCAAGCTTTTGCAGAGCCGTGCCTTACCACTTGGCTATACCGCCATAACAGATACCATTCTATCGAAAAAAAAAAGATTCGTCAAGTCTCTTTCATCAAATTGACGGGTTGTTTGTTCAAACTGCCTATTTACAAGAAACATAAAGAGGTTGAAAGACATTCAACCTCTCAGAATGAAGACAAACATCGTTTTTGA